>QNZT01000018.1 GCA_003978455.1 Sulfurospirillum sp. | reverse complement strand
TGCGGCAGGGTAGTGTGGATAGTGTCGATTTTTCTGCCGAGGCGAAAAAACTTTTTTCTATTTTCGAGAGCGATACTTTTTTCGATACCGCCTTCGGGGTGCCCTCCGATCTGACGGATGCGCAGCAAAAGGAGCTGCAGGGGTTGCAGGATCGGTTGCAGTTGCTGGCACCGGGTGCGGGGACGTCTGACTTGAACCGGGTGTATGACTATTTTACCGACTATGCAAAGCGTGTTGCGGATGAAACTGCAACGGGACAGCGGTCGCAACTCGAAGATGCACTCAACGCCTATGTGATCTCGCATGCGGTGACAAATCTCTTCGGCAGCGGGGAGGGCGGTACCGGCGGCGATCTGTTTACGAAGCTGGGAGAGGGGAACTTCGCGACGCTTTTTGCTTCAGGACTCAGCAGTGAGGAACAGCAGCAACTGGGGAAACTCTCCCTGCAACTCAACCGTCTCTTTTTTACGGGTACAAGCGATACCTTCAGCCCTTTGCTGGAGCAGTTCAACAGACTCTATGGTCTGAAAGAGCCTGATGAAGCGGAGATTTTACAGGCGACGTCACTGTTTGAGCGGAGGAACGGTTTGCTGGCGGATCTGTTGCGGGACTGAAGTCTCCACTTCGGGAGTTTGGCTGAAACTGTTTGTTCATGAGAACATCTCTGTCCTCATGAAGTTTCGGTTTTATTGTTTTACAGCTTTACAGCGCTTTTTTCGCTATGTCCTCTGCCATCTGCGGCCATTTGAGTTTTGTGCCGCCGAGTATGTGGAAGTGGAGGTGGGGGACTTCCTGTCCGCCGTCGGGTCCGTTGTTGGTGATGAGGCGGTAGCCGTTTTCGTCGAGTTCGAGGATTTTGGCGACTTCCTGGATGAACGGGGTCATCTCCGCCATCAGTTCGGGGGTGGCGGACTGGAAGTTGGGGACGTGCTCTTTGGGGATGATGAGGATGTGCACGGGGGCTTTGGGGAAGATGTCATGAAAAGCGAGAAATCGATCGTTTTCATGGATTTTGTTGGCGGACATTTCGCCGTTGACTATTTTACAAAATATACACATATAGGACTCCATTGGTTGAGATCATCGGAAGCGGGAGGTTTGGTTCCGTAAAACGCCCCGCTTTCGCAGTTGTGTAATGGTAATATAGTTTCCCTTAATCCATTTTTCATTACAATGCAACAAAAAATTTTAGGCAGTTTATGGAAAGTTTAGAAGAGAAGATCAAACAGGCGGGTGATCTCAAAACACTGGAGACGGTGCGTATAGAGATCTTCGGTAAAAAGGGTGTTCTGGCGGCTGAGTTCGCAAAGATGAAAGAGGTGCCCAACGCTGAGAAAAAGGCGTTTGCGCAAAAGCTCAACATCACCAAGGCGAAGCTGACAGAGTTGTTCGATACCAAAAAGATGATGCTGGAAGCCGAGGCGATCCAGGAGATGATGGCAAAAGATGGTGTCGATGTGTCGATGTACCACGGTAAACCGGTTTCGGGTGCATTGCATCCGGTTGTCGAGACGATGAACCGGATCATCGACTACTTTGTGGCGCTCAACTTTTCGGTAGAAGAGGGACCTCTGGTGGAGGATGACTTTCACAACTTCGAGGCGCTCAATCTCCCCAAACACCATCCTGCGCGCGATATGCAGGATACTTTCTATCTCAACGACGGGATGGTGTTGCGTACCCATACCTCTCCGGTGCAGATCCGTACGATGCAAAAGAGCAAGCCGCCGGTGCGCATGATTAGTCCGGGCAGTGTGTTCCGGCGTGATTTCGACCTGACGCATACACCGATGTTTCATCAGGTGGAGGGGTTGATGGTCGATGCATCGGGCAAGATCTCCTTTGCAAATCTCAAGTGGATTTTAGAGGATTTTCTAAAGTATATGTTCGGAGATGTGAAGGTGCGTTTTCGTCCGAGTTTTTTCCCGTTTACGGAGCCGAGTACGGAAGTGGATATCAGCTGTATCTTCTGCAAAGGGGAGGGGTGTCGTGTCTGCTCCAAAACCGGATGGCTGGAGGTGCTGGGATCGGGGATGGTCGATCCAAATGTCTTCAAAGCGGTCGGTTACGAAGATGTCAGCGGTTACGCCTTTGGGCTGGGTGTGGAGCGTTTCGCGATGCTGATACACCAGATAGGAGATCTGCGTTCTCTCTTTGAGGGAGATGTGCGTTTACTGGAGCAGTTTAGATGATAGTGACGAAAAATTGGTTACAAGAGTGGATAGATATATCGGACAAGAGTACCGAAGCGCTGTGTGAGACGTTCAACAGTATCGGGCTGGAGGTGGACTCTGTCGAGAAGCTGAGGATTCCCGAAAAAGTGGTCGTGGGTAAGGTGCTCTCGTGTGAGAAGCATCCCGATGCGGACAAGCTCAACATCTGTCAGGTCGATCTGGGCAGCGAGACGACGCAGATCGTTTGCGGTGCGAAAAATGTTGCGGCTGGTCAGATGGTGGCGGTCGCGACGATCGGCGCGGATCTGGGCAACGGGTTTGTGATCAAAAAGGCGAAACTCAGAGGTGTTGAGTCCAACGGTATGATCTGCGGTTCAAACGAGATCGGTCTGCCGGAGATGAACGAGGGGATCATGGTGCTCGATGAGAGTATCGGGGCGCTGGAGCTTGGCAGGGAGCTACGTACCTATCCGCTCTTGAACGACGATGTGATCGACATCGAACTGACGGCAAACCGCGGGGACTGTCTGAGTATCCGCGGTGTAGCGCGCGATCTGGCTGCGGCGTACGGCAGAGAGGTAAGGGGGTGTGCATGCAGCCATAACGAAGACAGACGCGGTGTTGCCCGTATGCTGAGTCTGGAGGTGAAAGGGGAAGCGGATGCGAGTGTCGTTTACCGTTTTGCCGAGTATATCCCCTGCAAAGAGCGCCTGCTGGATGCTTTTCGGATTGCGTGTGCTCAGAAGTACACGCCGCGCCCGCTGCATCAGGAATTGACATATGCGATCCATTCGACGGGTGTGATTTTGCGTCTGTATGACTTTGACCAGCTCTACAATGACGAGGGTAAAGTGGTACTGACACTGCAAAAAGATGCCAACGGTATCGATACGCTCTATTGCGGTGATAAAGTGCTCTCTCAGATCGGTCTCAACCAGGAGAGTAGACTTGCAGAGCCTAAAGGGCGCCATCTGATCCTGGAGGCGAGTTATATTGATCCAGATCTCGTCTCGGCACAGAAGATGGAGCACAATCCGAAAGTGGATGATCTCTTTTACAACACTTCCAGAGGGAGTGAAACCGATCTCTATCTGGGACTTGATTTTCTTTGTGATCGTATCGAAAAGGGGTGTGATGCGCGGATTTACAGCAGTGAAGAGCAGTACTTTGCGCCGCGTGAACCGAAAGTAGTGGAGATCAGCCATGCATTCATCGAAAACTTTATCGGACAAAAAGTTGATCTTGATGAGGTGATGGAGATACTCAATCGACTGGACATCTCATGTAAAAGGCTGGAAGATGGCTTGATCGTCGAAGTACCCGATTTTCGTACAGATATCTCTCATGAGCAGGATATCATCGAAGAGATCGTCCGGTTTATCGGTATCGACAATATCGTCTCCAAACCGCTGGAGATCGTGGAGAAGCGCCGCTTAAATGAGACCTACGATCTCTACAAAAAACGTACAAAATACCGCACCAAAGCAGCGGGTGCCGGCTTCTTCGAGTCGGTGCACTACTTTTTCGACAATAAAAAGCTGCTGGAGGAGTATGGACTGGAGATGCTCGACGAAGCGCTGGATCTGACCAATCCCATCTCCGCGGAGCTTAATACCCTGCGTACGACGCTGGTACTGCATCTGCTGGAGTCGGCATCGAACAACTTGAAAAACGGCAGAAAGAGTGTCGCGCTCTTTGAGCTGGGGCGTGTGGTGGATGCGAAGCGTCGTGAGAGCGAAAAGATGGCATTTGTCTTCAGCGGCAACAGAGAAGATGCCGCATTGCAAAACCACGGGAAGCCCGAAGAGATCACCTTCTTTGACTTTGCGGACAAACTGTCGGCGGTGCTGGGCGAGTTTTCCCTGAAAAAGGCACCAGAAGAGTCTGCACTCTTCAGCCCGTATGAGCACGCGCGGGTTATCATGAATGGTCAGGATATCGGTTATATCGCCAGAGTTCATGCCACTGCCGAAAAAGCGTTTGATCTGCCGCGTACCTATCTGTGCGAAGTGGACTTTGCGGGTCTGCCTCATGAAACGGTGATCGCAAGAAGTTATACGAGATTTCCGGCATTGACACGTGACCTCTCCCTGATGGTGCCCAAGGCGGTGACATTTGACGAGATCCGTGAAAAACTGACACCGCTGCTGGCGAAAGAGATCCGTAGTTTTTACCCGATCGATCTCTATGAGAGCGACGATCTGGGAGATAGAGCGAGCCTGACGGTGCGTTTTGAGATACAGTCCGACGAAAAGACGCTGACAGAAGAGGAGATCAGCGCGGTGATGGACCAGGTGCTCTCTCTGCTCAAAGAGCATTTCGGGATCGTGATGCGATGAGCAGTTTGAGGGTAAAACCGGCGAAAGCATTCGATCAGCAGATCGATACGATCGCACCGGACAAGTCGATCTCCCACCGCTGTGCGATCTTTTCGCTGCTGAGTGACAAACCCTCCACCGTACGAAACTATCTCGATGCGGAAGATACGCGCAATACGCTGGAGATCGTCAAAAAACTGGGTGCCGTGGTGGAGGAGGAAGCGGACTTCATGAAGATCACCCCTCCCGCATCGCTGAGTGAGCCTGCGGAGATACTGGACTGCGGAAACTCGGGTACGGCGATCCGTCTCTTTATGGGATTTCTGGCTTCCCGCCCCGGTTTTTACGTGTTGTTCGGCGACAAATATCTCGCGTCGCGTCCGATGCGCCGTGTGGCTGATCCGCTCAGGCGTATCGGTGCGGATATCGACGGCAGGGAAAACGGCAATCTGGCGCCGATTTCGGTGCGCGGTGCGGAAGCGCTGAAAGGGTATGTCTACGAGTCACCGATTGCTTCGGCGCAAGTCAAAAGCGCGATGATCCTTGCCGCACTCAATGCCACGGAGCCCTCTCTCTACCGTGAACCGCACCTGAGCCGAGACCACAGTGAGCGTATGCTTCGCGGGATGGGGGCGCAGATAAAAGAGCGTGACGGTGCGATAGAGATCCACCCCGTGACCGCGCCTCTCGAACCGCTGGATATCACCGTTCCTGCGGATCCTTCGAGCGGTTTTTTCTTTGCGGTGGCGGCGGCGATCGTTCCGGGAAGCAGGGTGGTGCTGAAAAATCTTTCGCTCAACGATACCCGTATCGAAGCCTATAAAGTGCTGCAAAAGATGGGGGCGAAGATCGAATTTGTACTTCATGAAGAGAAGTATGAGCCTATCGGGGATATCGTGGTAGCGTACGCACCGCTGCATGGAGTCACGGTACATGAAAATATCGCCTGGCTGATAGACGAGCTCCCTGCACTCAGTATCGCGATGGCGCTGGCTGAGGGTAAAAGTGTCGTCCAAAATGCGAAAGAGCTGCGTGTCAAAGAGAGTGACCGCATCAGCAGTGTAGTGGAGAACCTGCGTCTGTGCGGTGTGGAGGTGGAAGAGTTCGAAGATGGCTATGCGATCACCGGCGGAAAGATGCACGCGGCGACGATCGATTCACACGGCGACCACCGTGTCGCAATGAGTTTTGCGGTTGCGGGACTTGTCTGCGGGATGGCGATCGAAGATACCGACTGTATCATGACATCGTTTCCCAATTTTACAGCGTTACTATCAAAGTTAAGTGAGGTGCAGTATGGAGATTAGACTGGCGGAGAACTACGGGTTCTGTTTCGGTGTCAAGCGTGCGATCGAGATCGCGGAGGAGTCGAGAGACGCCTATACCTACGGTCCGCTGATCCACAACACGGAAGAGATCAACCGTTTGCAGGACAATTTCAATGTCACCACAGCGCATGAGATGGATGAGCTTGATGGTACAAACCGGGTGATCATCCGTACGCACGGCATCGTCAAAGAGGAGCTCAGGGAACTCAAAAAGAGCGGCAAAGAGATCATCGATGCAACGTGTCCCTTTGTGACCAAACCGCAGGAGATTGTCGAGGAGATGAGTCAGGCGGGGTACAAAGTGATCATCTTCGGGGATGAGAAGCATCCGGAAGTGAAAGGGGTGAAGAGTTACGCGGTCAACAAGCCGATCGTGGTGCTGAGCACCTCTGAACTGGAAGATCTCTATCTCGGACCGAAGGTGGCAGTGGTCGCACAGACGACCCGAAAAGTGAAAGAGTTCATGAAAGTGGTGGATTATCTGGTGGAGCGTGTCAAAGAGGTGCGCGTTTTCAACACGATATGCAATGCGACATTTGAAAATCAGGAAGCGGCGGACAAACTGAGTAAAGAGGCGGATGTGATGATCGTCATCGGGGGTAAAAACTCTTCCAACACGAAGCAGCTCTTCAGTATCGTGCAGAACAACTGCCCCGACAGCTATCATATCGAGGTGCCCGAAGAGCTTGAGGCGTCATGGTTCGCAGGGAAAAAGCTTTGCGGTGTGACAGCGGGTGCATCGACACCGGATTGGATTATCCAAAATGTCATAGAAAAAATAAGAAAGTTTTCTGTATAATGGCTCAAATTTTAAAAACCATAGTGTAAAAGGATTGTGATGTTAAACGAGGCGGGCATGAAAGCCCATAGCAAAAGTGCCATCGAGGCGATGGATTTAGGTGATGAAGATGATTTTGCTTCCATGTTTGAAGCTTCTATCAAAGAGGAAAAAGGCGGAAATGTCGTAGAGGGTGTTATTGTTGCTGATAAACCTGAAGAGAATAGCGTTTTGGTAGATGTGGGCAAGAAGCAGGAGGGTATCCTCAGACGTGATGAAATCGTAGACGAAGATGGAAATCTGTTGTTCAATGTCGGTGACAAGATCACTGTCATGATCACAGGCTACAGAAACGAGAGACCGGGTCTCTCCTACAAAAAAGCGCTTCGTATGAAGAAAGTCGAAGAGTTTGTCAAAAACTACGACGAAGAGGGTGAACCTGTCATCCTTGAGGGTAAAGTGATCGGTAAAAACAAAGGCGGGTTTATCGTCGAAACAGACGAAGGCGTAGAGGTCTTTTTACCGAAATCTCAGGCATACCTGAAAGATACAAAGTCCACCATCGGCAAGAAAGTGAAACTTCAGGTTCTGAAAGTAGATAAAGAGAATAACTCTATCGTCGGTTCACGTAAGGTACTGATCGAAGCGGATCGCGCCAATAAAAAAGAGATCATCGAGAAACTGCTTGCAAATGATGAACCGGTCGAGGGTGTGATCAAGAAAATCACCAGTTACGGTATGTTTGTCGATGTCGGCGGTGTGGACGGTCTGGTACACTACAGCGAGATCAGTTACAAGGGACCCGTAAACCCTTCCAAACTCTACGAAGAGGGTGAAGTAGTACCTGTCAAAGCGATCGGTTATGATGAAGCGAAGCGACACTTGTCACTCTCTATCAAAGCGGCGACACCAAATCCGTGGGACGATCTGGCAGAGCAGCTCGAAGTGGGCGATGCGGTCAAAGTACAGGTGAGCAATATCGAACCGTACGGTGTATTTGTCGATCTTGGAAATGACGTGGAAGGGTTCCTGCATGTTTCCGAGATCTCATGGGATAAAAATATCAAACATCCGAAAGATTACCTCGAAGTGGGTGAAGAGATCGATGTCGAGATCGTAGAGATGGATTTCGAGAAGCAGAAACTGCGTGTATCACTGAAAAATATCCTGCCAAAACCGTTCGACGAATTTAAAAAGAGCCATAAAACCGGCGATGTCGTTACCGGTAAAGTGACGACGATTACGGATTTCGGTGCATTTGTGAAAATCGGCGGGGTTGAAGGTTTGCTCCATAACGAAGATGTCTCCTGGGACAGAAGCGTCAAAGCCAGAGATGTACTGAAAGTGGGTGACGATGTCGAAGTGAAGATCGTCAGAATCGACCATGACAATGAGAAGATTTCACTCAGCAAGAAAGAACTTGAAGAGAGTCCGATCGATAAATTTGCAAAAACCCACAAAGCGAACGATATTGTAAATGCGAAAGTAAGAGATATCAAAGATTTCGGTGTATTTGTAGAACTTGAAGAGGGTGTGGATGCCCTGATTCGTCATGAAGATCTCGGTGAGAAAAAAGCGGAAGATCTGCAAATCGGTGATGAGATCGAAGCAGCGATCTCTTTCATCGATACAGATAAAAACCGTATCAGACTCTCAGCGAGAAAAGTGGCGAGAATCAAAGAGAAAGAGGCGCTCAACGCGTATAACGACGACACAAAAACCACACTTGGAGATGTCCTTAAAGACCAGTTGAAGTAACCGATGCAAAAAACCGGATATCTTTATGCACTCTTTGCGTTTCTGACGATAGTGGTGGTGCTGCTGGTATTCGGATTGTATCGTATGGTTTCACCCGGTATTGTCGGGACACTTTCGGATGATCGTGTCCCGGTTCCTTCAGATCTGCAAGCTGTGCTTCATGAAGTGAACGATACGCAGAGCTGGATATACAGAATGCACCTGCATCAGAAACAAAATCTTTTTACATACCCGCGAACAGTCTATCATATCAATTTAAATTAGGGGAATATATGCAAATCAAAAAAATTATCGTATGTGATAAAATCCATCAGAAGGGTCTCGATATCCTTGCGCATCAAAGCGATATAGAATTTCTGGACGCTTCAGATATGGACAAAGAGAAATTGCTTGATATCGTAGGGGAATACGATGTCGCTATCACGCGAAGTTCCACTGATGTCGATGCGAAGTTTTTGGAGAAAGCGGAAAATATCAAGGCGATCGTGCGTGCGGGTGTCGGTGTGGACAATGTCGATATCGAAGGATGTAGCAAAAAGGGTATCATCGTCATGAACGTACCGACTGCCAATACGATTGCGGCGGTCGAACTGACACTGGCGCATATGCTGGCGGCGGCGAGAAGCTTTCCCAATGCCAACAATCACCTGAAACTAGACCGTGTCTGGAAACGGGAAAAGTGGTACGGTATCGAACTAAAAGATAAAAAACTGGGTGTGATAGGTTTCGGAAATATCGGTAGTCGTGTCGCGAAGCGCGCTCAGGCGTTCGAGATGGACGTGATCGCATACGATCCCTACATAGATCCCGCCAAAGCGCTGGATGCAGGGGTAACGTACACCAAAGATTTTAACGATATCCTGGCGTGCGATTTTATCACGATTCATACGCCCAAAAACAGTGAGACAATCGATATGATCGGTGCCGAAGAGATCGCGAAGATGAAGGACGGTGTGCGCCTGATCAACTGTGCGAGAGGCGGTCTCTATAACGAAGATGCGCTTTATGAGGGGCTCAAAAGCGGCAAAGTGGCCTATGCGGGTATCGATGTCTTTGTCAAAGAGCCTGCGACAGATAACAAACTGCTCGATCTTGAAAACATCTCCGTGACACCGCACCTGGGTGCCAATACGCTGGAGTCTCAGGAGAAGATCGCGACACAGGCTGTGGAGCAGGCGATCAGTGCCGCTCGCGGTACAAGCTATCCCAATGCGCTCAATCTGCCGATCAAAGAGAGTGAGTTGCCATCTTTTGTCAAACCTTATTTGGAGCTGGCACAGAAGATCGGTTATCTGGCGGCACAGATCAATATGGGATATATCAAATCCTTCAAAGTCGAGGCGGAAGGTGATGTCGCCGAATATGTGGATAGTTTGCGTACATTTGCTCTTGTCGGTGCGCTGAAAGAGGCACTGGGTGAGAAGATCAACTATGTCAATGCCGAATTTGTCGCCGAGGAGCAGGGGATCGACCTCCAGAGTAACAAAGTGCCGAACCGCAGCGAGTATAAAAATAAGATCGAGATCACGCTCACAACGGCAAACAAAACGATCCGTATCGGCGGGACGGTTTTCTCCGATACCCATGAAAAGATTGTCAATATCAACGATATCAAACTCGACTTCAAACCCAAAGGGAAGATGCTCTTTTTCTCCAATGAAGACAAAAGAGGTGTTATCGCAAAGATCACTACCGCACTCAGCGCACACGATATCAATATCGCCGATTTCCGACTCGGTCGTGACGGAAAGGGATCTGCTCTGGCAGTGGTACTGGTCGATGAGAAGATCACCAAAGAGGTTCTTCATGAACTCTCCTCCATCCCTGAGTGTAACTGGGTCTCCTACGCGGTGATCTAAGAAAATTCTCATCCTCTTTCGGGGGTTAAACCCCGAAATTTCAGTACATCGCTAATATAAACATAAGTAACTTTTCAGTAAAATTTAACCTATTTTTATATTTATAAAAACAGGAGATTTGATGGGACTGAAATATTTATGGTTATTTGCCTTTTTCTGCACATTTTTGTATGCAGAGGATCTCAATACTTCCAAACCCTATGTCGATTTGCCGTTGAAAGAGGCGCTGCGTCTGACAAATGCACAAAATATCGAAATCGATATTGCCGAATTTGACAGACAGATAGCGCAACTAGGCGTAAAAGTAGCCAAAGGCTACAACTATGGTAAAGCGGATGTGACACTGATGGGATTGCGTTCCAACGACGCCGGAAATGTGTTCGGTTTCAAATTGCAAAGCCGTGAAGCGACTTTTGGAGACTTCGGTTTTGATCAGTTCCTAAGCGGTTTTGGACAGGCGATGATGAATCCTGACGGTACGATGGCTGATTTTCAGACATTTGCGCAAAACTTCGGCAATCCCCAGGCGCAGAAACAACTGCTCGGTACAGTGCCTGACAAGCTGAACTACCCCGATGCAAGAAACCATTTTGATCTCAAAGTGCGCTATATGTTGCCGCTCTATACAGGTTACAAACTGACTGGTTATAAAAAGATTGCGGAAAATATGGCAAGAATGGCACTTCTGGACAAGCAGAAAGTGGAAGCAGAAAAGTCGTTTGAAGTGCGTAAATCTTACTACAACATCTCTCTTCTGGATAAATTTGAACATGATTTGACTATGATCAGAAACAACATTGTGCAACTACGGGACGCAACGAAGGACTTTATGAAAGAGGGGTATGCCAAAAAAACCGACTTGATGGAGGTTGAGTCAAAACTCTCAAATGTCGACCGTATGCTCTTTGAAGCACGTGCCAACAGAGAACTCGCTTATGATTTCCTCGCTTTTTTACTCGATCATAAGATAAAGTCGATCAAACATGTCTCTCTCGATACGTTTGATAGTAAGATACCGCTTGAAAACGTACTCAAACGCAACAGAGATATCAAAAAAGCGGAACTGGGGTATAAGATCGAAGGTCAGATGGTGGATGTGACCGGTGCGGCATTCAAGCCGGAGGTGGGTGCTTTTGTAGAGTATGGCAGCAGTGACGATACCTTTTTGGGGCACTTCAAAGATCACGACCGTTATACCTTCGGTGTTCAAGCGAAGATGAATATTTTCAACGGTGGTTCCGATTACTACAAACTGCAACAGGAGAAGCTGAAACGTCTCAAAGTCAGACGACAGGTAGAGTTGGCGAAAAAAGGGATTGCTTTGAAATACAAAAAGATCACGACAGAGATCGCCAATGCGGACAAACAGATCGAAAGCTTGAAAAAAGAGCTTGAACTGGCACAGCAGATATATGAAAATTATCAGGATCGGTATAAGGAAGGGCTTGCATCGATCAATGATGTGGTTATCAAGCAGTCTGAGCAGATTCAAAAACTGCTCAAGTTACTTAAAGTTCAAAACTCACGCAACCAGAAGATTCTGGAAGTGTATAGATTAGCATATTAGGAGATAGCATGAATAAAGTTATAGTATTGGTTCTCATGATGGTAGCATACGCGTATGCTAGCAAACTCGAACTTTCCGGAACCGTGGTTTCGGACAACCGAAAGATGATTACAAGCCGTTATATGGGATTTGTCAAACAGGTTAAAGTGGCAGAGGGTGATCGTGTCAAAAAAGGAGATCTACTGTATGAGATTGACTCCAAGGAGATCGACAGTGCCAAGGCGCAGGTCGAGCTTGCGATTCAGCAGGCACAGTTGTCACTGCAAATGTATCTCAATCAGCACGCCAATGCACTTTTGAATCTGCAAAGAAATAAACGTTTGATGGCAAAGGGGATCGTCTCCAAAGCGCAGTTTGAAGGTATTCAGCTTCAGGAACGCAACTTGCGTGATATGGTAAAGATCGCCAGAAAGCAGGTTGAACAGGCAAGGGCACGACTCAAAGAGGTGCTCAATCAGTACAACTATCTCAAGGTCAGAGCCCCTAACGACGGGGTGATTGTGCAGAAAAATATCAATGAAGGTGAGATGGCGATGCCGGGTATGCCTGCGATGGTACTAACTGATCTGAGCCGTTTGCGTATCGTGACCGATGTCTCGGAGAACAACTTACATTTTATCAAAATCGGGAAAAAAGTGCATGTGCAAATCCCATCCGTCAAAATTGACAATATGGGTACGATCGCAGCGATTATCCCGAGTTCCAATCCGATGACGCACACGTTTAAAGTAAAGATCGCCTTTGACAAAGAGGGTAAGATCGTCTATCCGGGGCTTTACACCAAAGTCACTTTTGAAGAGTAGAAAGGAGCTGTTGTGGCTGAAGAGAATTTAGAAGAGAAAATTGCAAAAGTGCCGGTGACGGATGTTGCGGGAAAACTGGCAAAAGCATTTATCTACAATCCGCTGACGCCGATACTGGCTGTCTTTTTGCTGGCGATGGGATATCTTTCGCTTGTGGTGATGCCCAGAGAGGAAGATCCCCAGATCGCTATCAGCGGGGGTACGATCATCGTTCCGCTTCCCGGGTCCACCCCTGAAGAGATCGATACGATTATCGTGAAACCGCTGGAGCGGAAACTGCGCGAGATTTCCGGTATCAAACATATCTACGGTATGGCAGCGGACAATGTCGGTATCATCAATGTCATGTACAAGATCGGTGAGAACAGAGAAGACTCCAATCTTAAACTCTATGACAAAGTGATGCAGAATATGGATCAAGTTCCCAAAGGGGCGATGCAGCCTCTGATACGTCCGTTTGATATCGATATCGATGTTCCGATTGTGACACTGGCATTTTATCTCAAAGATGGTTCGACGCTAAACCGTGTCGATCTCTTTAAAGAGGTCAGAAAGATACAAAATGATCTCAATGCCGTTCACAATGTCTCCAAAACGACACTCAAGGGAGAGCATAAAGAGCAATACAATATAGAAGTCGATCTTTATAAATTATCCGGATATCACCTCTCACTGGGGCAGATCATGCAGGCGGTTCAGGCGCTTGCAGTACAGGTACCCGATGTCAAGGGGCGTACGAAAGATGAGAAACTGGCAATATTCGGCGTAAAAAATGCGATCAACAGTGTAGATGATGTGCGCAATGTTATCGTCGCTTCTTACATGAACTCTCCTATCTATCTCAAAGATGTCGCGACTGTAACCGACTCGTACGATATCCAAAACTATAAATCAGCAGAGATTTTACTCAAGCCCAGACCGGAACCCAAAGAGGGTGAAGAGGAGCTGGAGGAGAAAGATCTCGCGAAATTTTCTCCCGATGTCTCCAAAGTGACCAAAAAGGAGCAGATTACGCTTACAGTTTCGAAACTCAAAGGTACCAATGCGGTATTTGTGGCAGACGGCGTGCTTGAAGAGTTGCACGAAAAATATACGCAGGAACTGGAAGATATGGGTATCGGTTATATTGTTACCAGAAACTACGGTGTCAGAGCCAATGAAGCGGTTAATGAACTCGTGCACCACCTTGTGATCACGATTTTGATCATTGCTGTGGTTCTGGTGATCGCACTCGGATGGAGGGAGTCACTTATCGTCACCTTTACGGTACCCGCTATTTTGGCAGTGACGCTTTTCATCGCCTATATTACCGGGCAGACGATCAACCGTATTACACTCTTTGCATTTTTGCTGAGTTTGGGTTTGCTCGTCGATGCCGCGATTATCGTTATCGAAAATATTCACCGTCATATGCATGCACATGATGCTGTGGATCGAGATAAAGATGAGATTATGATTACCGCAACCGATGAAATCGGTGCACCGACCAACATCGCTACGCTGGCGATTATTTTGACGATGGTACCGATGGCGTTTGTCGGCGGTATGATGGGTGAGTTCATGAAACCGATACCGTACAATGTCCCGGTAGCACTTTTCGCTTCGCTGATTGTGGCATATATCTTTACACCTTATCTGGCGAACAAAATGCTGAAAAAGCCTAAGTTGCATCATCATCACCATCACTTTCAAAAACAAAAAGAGAACAAAGGCGGGGAAGAGTCATGAAGTGGTTAGAAAGATTTGTCTATAGCGTCAACGGTTCAAGGAAGAAGAGGCTTATGGTCATCTTGTTGACTTTGATTGCTCTGGTCGGTGCGATCATGATGCTTCCGACAGAACTTGTTAAAGCACGGATGCTTCCCGGAAAAAGTGCGGATACCTTTTCTGTCTATGTGGATGCGCCAAGCGGCAGTTCGATAGAGCAGACACATGAGATTACCGATTGTGTTGTGGATATACTCTCCCGAGAGAAAGCAGTGATCAACACCGAAGTCTTTCTGGGCATGGGTGCTCCGCTCGACTATGCGGGACTGGTAAAAGGTTCGACACTGAAACAGGGTGAAAATGTAGCGGAGATCGTTGTCAATCTGACAGACAAGCACCACCGCAAAGAGCCATCCTTTATGATGGTACACCGTCTGAGACCTGTGATCAAGAAGAGGTGTGAGACGCTGCTGCCGCAAACAAGTATCAAGATGATCGAACAGCCTGCAGGACCTCCGACAATGGCGTCAATCGTTGTTGAAGTGTATGGGGAAAACTACAAATTGATACAAAATATGGCGACACGAGTGAAAGATATCCTCACCAGAACACCGACACTTGTCGATGTGGATGTGATGGAAGATGAACTCTATACCAAATATGAGTTGATAGCGGATTCTGAAAAAGTTGCACGTTCGGGTGTTTCCCTGAAACAGCTCAATCAGATTCTCTATCTGGCGTTTGAGGGTATGGCGGTCGCAGTGAAAAACTCACAACACTCACCGGATCAGATACCGCTTTTTGTGATTTTGGACAAATCGAGGTACCTTGACGACCATTCAAGAGAAGCGCTTGAGGCAAAACTCTCTTCCTTGCGTTTGATGAATCAGAAAGGGATGATGGTACCTGTCAATGAACTGGTAAAGATTGTAGAGGTAAACAATGCACCGACTATTTTCTCCAAAGATCTGAAAAAGATGATCAATGTCCTCGCCGAAACAGATATGGAGTCACAGGTCTATCCGCTTTTAGATGCCAGAGATATGATGATCAAAGAGTTCAGCAAGGATTTCAATGTCACCGAAGAGCCGGGTATGTCCACTTATATGTTTGATCTGCATCTGACAGATAAAAAAACGGGAGCGCGCTATCTTCTCAGATGGGACGGGGAGATGAAAGTGACGCTCGATACTTTCAGGGATCTCGGCGGCGCCTTTATCGCGGCACTGGTACTGATCTTTTTGCTGTTGGTGATCTATTATAAAAGTTTTGCGATCAGCGGTATCATTCTGGGCGGTAGTTTTCTCTCTATCATCGGTGTGATTATAGGACACTGGGTGGCAGATCTGGTCACGAGGGATACTTTTTTCCTGACGGCGACATCGCTGATCGGTTTTATCGCGCTGATGGGTATCAGTTCACGTAACTCTCTGCTGCTGATCGACTTTACCAAGTCGCTGATGGCTGACAAAGGTATGCCAAAGCGTGAGGCGATCGCGGTTGCGACAGCGACACGTGCCAAGCCGATTATGCTGACTGCTGTGGCGATTATACTGGGTTCTGCACTGCTTGCAACCGATCCGATCTTTGGCGGTCTGGGTGTGGCGCTGATCTCCGGTACGGTAGCCGCAGTTGTCGTTTCGCTTCTTTTTGTACCGGTATTGATGTTCAATACAAAAGCATTGTAGGGTTAACGCGCAGATGTTACATTATTTAACGCCTTTGGAACAGAGTCCCAAAAGCTACGCTAACGCTGAGTTCTCTTTAGCAGAGGGCTCACGCGCAGATGAACCGCGCTTATTAACT
>QNZT01000144.1 GCA_003978455.1 Sulfurospirillum sp. | reverse complement strand
GGTGATATTTTTAAAAACTTCAGGAAACAGCAACCTACACGTGATGAAGCTCCGAGTCACTGGGTAAAATGTCCGAAATGTAACTCTTTGATGTACTACAAAGAGGTTGAAAATCTCTCTCAGGTATGTCCTAAATGTAAATTTCATATGCGTATCGGTGCGCAGAAGCGTATCGATCTTTTGGCGGACAAAGGTACATTTACAGAGTATGATGCCGATTTGATTCCTGTCGATCCTCTTGGATTTGTCGATAAAAAGTCTTATAAAAAGCGGGTTGCAGAGAGTGAGAAAAAGACCGGAAAACGCTCCTCTGTTGTTTCGGGCGAGTGTACGATAGGCGGCGTGCCTGTGCAACTTGTTGTGTTTGATTTCTCTTTTATGGGTGGTAGTCTGGGATCTGTCGAAGGCGAGAAGATCGTGCGTGCGGTACATCGGGCGATCGAAAAACGCGAAGGGGTGATTATCGTCAGTGCAAGTGGCGGTGCGAGGATGCAGGAGAGTACTTTTTCTCTGCTACAGATGTCCAAAACGTCTGCGGCTCTGAAACGTCTGGCGAAGGAGGGATTGCCTTATATCTCTGTGCTGACCGATCCGACGATGGGTGGTGTCAGTGCATCATTTGCGATGCTTGGAGATGTGATCATCGCCGAACCCGGTGCACTGATCGGTTTTGCCGGACAAAGGGTCATCAAACAGACGATCGGTGCAGAGTTGCCGGAAGGATTTCAGCGCTCTGAATTTCTTTTAAAGCACGGTTTTTTGGATATGATCGTGCAGCGTTCTCAGATGAAAAAGACATTGGCTGATTTATTGCTCTATTTCAGTACCGGAATCAATACGACCCAGACGGAGCATTTCGTACCCAAAAGACGTAAAGAGGATTTTGCAGAGCCGGTTTCTGTCCAAGAGGATGCACCTGAGCAGCGGAGAGACAGTGACCAAGGTGCTGATGCAACATAAGATATATGCCCTGTTCGATTTTGAGCTGAATCGTCAAAAGGGATATTCGCTTCATGATTTTATTCAGCTTCCCAAAGTGGGCTCTGCCGTGCTACTTCAGTATCGTGATAAAGTCAGCTCCCGTGCACAAAAAATAGAAAATTTACTTTTTTTAAAAAAGCATTTTCATGCTCCGGTGATTGTCAATGACGATCTTTCTCTGCTTCCGTATGTGGATGGTTTGCACGTGGGGCAGGAGGATCTGTTACGATTTGATACAGATATCGAAAAAGCGGTGCAGCATTTACGCAGAGAAGCAGGCAACAAACTACTGGGACTTTCAACCCACAATCTTCATGAAATCGAAGTGGCAAACCGGCTTCCGCTTGACTATATCGGACTGGGTGCATACCGCAATACCACAACCAAAAATGTAACGCATATTTTGGGAGAAAATATCGCTGCATTAGCAGCAAAAAGTCTTCATGACGTAGCAGTTATAGGTGGTGTAAAAAGTGATGATAAAATTGCGAATGCGGCGTATCTGGTATTGGGTTCAGACTTGTATGAAAATTGATCTCTACACTATCGAAAAACAGTCACGTGATAGCTATTTTGAGATAGGTGAACACTATCGTAAAATGATTGGAAAATATGCTTCGATGCGTGAACATAATATCTTTAACAAGAAAATTAGTTCTGCACAGAACAGGGATCCAAAGAGTGCACAGGAGAGCTATACACAAGCATTTTTACCCTATACCAAAGGGTACAATATTATTTTACATCCTGAAGGAAAAATATTAGATAGTCTTGAATTTTATAAAAAATTTGATATAACTACAAACTTAAATTTTTTTATTGGCGGTGCATACGGTTTTGAGAAAAACTTTTTGCAAAAAGGCGACCTTATTATAAGTTTAAGTAAATTGACTTTTAGTCATAAAATAGCAAAAGTAGTTTTGTATGAACAGATATACAGAGCATTGACGCTTTTGCACAAGCACCCGTATCACAAATGATAGAGAAGAAAAAGGAACAAATATGACAGAAGAACAACTCAAAGAGTTTGAGATGATGCTGACAAAGCGAAAAGAGGAGATTCAAAAGACGGTAGAGGACAGTGAAAAAGAGATTCAGGCTCTGAAAAGTGCGGATGCCAGTGATGAAGCAGACCATGCAACGATCAGCGCAGACAGTGAAATCGAGCGAACGATCAGTTCCAAACTGATGAACGAATTAAAAGAGATCGATTATGCTATGTTTAAGATTTCAAACAAAACGTACGGTATCTGTGAGATGTGCGAGGAGCCGATCGGTATCGCCAGACTTCAAGTCAAACCACAGGCGAGATATTGTATAGTATGCAGAGAGATTGTAGAAAAATCATCATAGAAGGACTATACAAATGGGCTTAAAAAAGTATATCATTTTCGGTGCGCTTTTTCTGATAGCGATGGGTGTGGGCATCTACTCTTATACCGGTGAATACTATGCTATGCCGATTGCGGGGATAACGCTGAGACTTCCTGTCGCAGTGTGGGTCATGATACCCGCTTTTTTACTCTATTTGATGACGATAATGCATTTGATTTTTTATGGTGCCGTGACATTCGGCAAGTTGAGAGCTGTCAAAAAAGATAGTGAAAAATTTGTTGAAAACGCTAAACGTGCACTGTTAGGGAAGCAGGTTAGCAGCGAAGGGTACAAAAGTGAAGCGTTCAAACTTCCCGGTGCGATTTTGCCTCTGCTGAACATCGATCCGAAGCGCTCCGCACATCATCGTGTCTATGATGACGGTATCCAGGATATTTTGGAAGCCAAGCAACGTGTAAGGGACGGAGAGGTGATCGATCTCTCAAAGTTCAATCTCCTTCCTGACAATGCGCTTGTACTCAAAAATGCCGAAAATGCACTTGCTCAGGATAAAACTTATGCAACAACAATTCTGAAAAAGTGTGAAGATAAAGAACTTTGCCAAAAAGCCCATCTGGCACTTGCCGAATTTGCATCGCTTGATGAAATCAAAAAATATAATGTTGAACCGACCAAAGATCTGTTTGATCGTTTGGTGGATCGTATCGGTGACAAAGAGAATCCGATCGATATGAGTGATGACGATATCATCGAATATATTCATAAACTCAACTTTACCAAAGAGGATTTTATCGCACTGGCGAAAAAACTGAAATTGAAACTCAATCCGGACAGATTGATCTTGCTTTTTGAGAAACTGGCGCACGAGTTTCCTCATGAAGCTGGTGACGGGTATCTCTATCTGTTGTTTGAGTTGCAGATGGTCGATACGGCACGGGAGTATCTGGAAAATTCCAGCGAAGAGGAGTATCCGGTATTTAAATATCTTCTGTTCCTAAAAGACAGTGGTAAAAATTTCGATACTGACCTCTTCTTTAAATAGTCGCGGTGAAAAAAGCGCTGATCGATTTTTCCCGTAAAGATATCGTTGCCCTGGCTCCTCTGGCAGGGTATACGGATCTACCGTTTCGGCATGTTGTCAAAAAGTTCGGTGTTGATCTTACCTTCTCCGAGATGATTAGCGCCAATGCTCTGGTGCACAACTCCAAAAAATCTTTTAAAATGCTTGAAAAATCTCCTTTGGAAGTACCTTATATCGTTCAGATAGCTACCGGAGATGTAGATGTTGCCAGGCGTACGGTAGAGATTTTAAATGATATCGAAGGTATAGACGGGATCGACCTCAACTGCGGATGTCCGGTACCCAAAGTCGTTTCCCAAAATTCCGGTTCTTCGCTGTTGCAGGATCTCGACCAGCTTGCAAGAGTGGTAGAGACGATTAAAAAATACTCCAACAAACAGTACACCTCTGTCAAATCCAGGCTCGGTTTTGCGGAAAAAATTCCGGAGGATATCGCCCGGACAGTCGAAAAAGCAGGTGCTGATTTCCTGACCCTGCACGGACGCACACGTGCAGGGAAATACAAAGCGCCGGTTGATTATGAAGCGATTGCACGTGCAAAAGAAGCAGTCAGTATACCGGTAATCGCAAATGGTGATATCATCTCTGTGGAGCGGGTGAGGGAAGTGAGGAAGGTTACACGTTGTGACGGCGTGATGATCGGGCGTGGTGCTGTGGGAAACCCATGGATCTTTTATCAAATAAAAGAAGATAAAACCTATGTGGATAAATCAAAAATACTTGAAATTGTGCTGGAACATTTTGAAGCGATGATTGAGTTTTATGGTGAAAAGGGTGCGACTATCTTTCGCAAACATCTGCACACGTACTCCAAAAGCTTTCCAAATGCTTCACAGTTTCGTGATCAGATCAACAGAGTGGATGATGTTGCGACTATACGGGAGATGATTGTCGGTTTTTTTAGCAATTAATGGTATAATTTGCGCTTATTCGGGGATCGCAAAGAGCTCCTGCCCAGTTGAGGCAATTTATCAAAAAGGTACTGTATGTTTATTGATGACGATGACGAACTCTTCGGAGGAAGTCCGAGAAAAAAATATTTTGATATTATTTTCAACGCAAACCGTAATCTCGTAGAAGATGAACTCTCACGAAATCTTGAAAAATTGGCTGCGTATGAGCTGCTGTTTGAAGAGATGATGGGTGAAGATAAGGATGTCATGCAGATAATCCAAAACTATATCTGGGAAAATCCGGATAAGGTCAAAGAGAAGCAGACGAGTCTTTTTATCGAAGGGATGGGAGATATTTTAACCAAAAATGAGTAGAATTTTACTCATTTTTTCTGTTTGGGCGGTACTGTTGTCTGCCGGAACGGAAAATTTTGATTTTTCACATATGTTTACGCTGAAAAAAGATCAGATAGCGGAAGTGGAGATCAAAAAAGATTATCCCCGTACATTTGCACATGAAGGTATCTTGCGGTTCCGCTGGACACTCTATCATAACAAAGCGCTGGTACTTCTGGTGGATTATGAAGGGTTTCAGACGCAGTATATCCTTGAAACCAGATACGGGAAAAACGTTGTCAAACTCTTTTTGACGGGTGATTATCCGCGTATCGACAAGCGACCGTTTGTGTTGTTGCGTTTTGACAGTTTTGATCTGAAACAAAAGAGAGCGAAGCTGCTGACTGAGTTCGCGGATCCTGAAAAGAGACTGGAAATAAAAATCAAAAAACCTGAAAAGCAAAGGTAACTATGTTAGAAAATGTCGAATCACTCATGCTTCAGTATGTCAGTGATGTTGATACCCATGCCACATCGCTCTATCAGAAGATTCCCAAAGGTAAGCGACTTCGTGCCAAACTTGTTTTAAAAATCGCTCCGCCTGTTGCCGAATCTGTTAAATTTGCCGCTATCATCGAGTTGATTCACGCTGCAAGTCTGCTACATGACGATGTGATCGACGAAGCGACCACAAGACGCGGTATCCCCTCTCTCAATGCAACACATGACAGCAAAACTGCTGTGATGCTCGGAGATATACTCTATTCGAAGGCATATTGCGAATTGACCGCTTTTTCTCCCGATATCGCCCGAAAAGTTGCAGATGCTGTTACTAAACTCTCTGCCGGTGAACTCCTGGATGTGGAATACTCCAAAGCGCTGCAACTGGATGAAGCGAAATATTTCGATATGATTTATAAAAAGACAGCGGTTCTGATAGAAGCGACAGCTTCCGGTGCGGCGTCTTTGGCAGACAAATCGCAAGAAGCATTCGGTGTTTACGGGAAAAATCTGGGACTTGCTTTTCAGATCATCGATGATGTGCTCGATATCACTTCTGAGAGCGAAAAACTCGGAAAACCTGCACTGGCGGATTTTAAAGAGGGTAAAACGACACTGCCCTATATCTATCTGTATGAGGCACTAGATGAAGGTGACAGGCAGAAGCTCATGCACCTTTACCGTAAAGAGCTGACGCAGGAAGAGGCGTTCTGGATCAGGCAGAAAATGCAGGAGAGCGGTGCGGTTATGAGAGCAGTGACTGTGGCGCAGAAGCTGGGAAGAGAAGCGCTGGATGCAATAGCATCGGATAAGAACGAAGCTTTGGAAAAAGTGATTACCGATATGATCGAAAGAGAGTTTTAATGCGTTATTTGATTGCCAGTTTTACCCATAAAAATACCAATATAGAGACGCGTGAAAAACTCTCTTTTGCCGATCCAGAGTTGCGAAAACGTTTCTATGACAGGCTACTTGCGATCGACGGTGTTCATGAAGCGCTGGTGATCTCTACCTGTAACCGTGTGGAAATACTCATCAGTACGCAGGAGCTTGAGGGATTAAAAGAGAAGATACTGGAGGCTATCTGCCGTGAAACAGGTGCGAGCTGTGAAGAGCTGAGTGATAAAGGTGAAGTATATACAGATGTGCAGGCGATTCACCATATCTTCAGTGTCGTATCTTCACTCGACAGTCTGGTGCTGGGCGAGACACAGATCGTCGGTCAGGTCAAAGATGCATTCAGTTTCTCTTACGAAAACGGTTACAGCGGTCAGAAAATAGCACGGGTCATGCACAATGCCTTTCGCTGTTCCGCAACTGTACGCAATACAACCGATATCTCCAAAAATCCCATCTCCGTCGCAAGCGTGGCAGTTGCCAAAGCGAAGGAGATTTTCGGAGGCAATCTGGGTGGATATACCGGTGTAGTGGTCGGTGCGGGTGAGATGGGCGAGCTGGCGGCAAAACATCTGGCAAATGCCGGTGCAAATATCGTGCTTGTCAATCGAAATATGGAAAAAGCGCTGGAGTTGGCGAAGCGGATCGATCAGGTCACCGTAACAGTTGAGCCCTTTTCCGAACTTCCAAAACTGGTAAACCACTACCGTTTGCTCTTTTCCGCGACGGGCGCATCGGAACCGATCATCACCAAAGATATGGTCGAAGAGACTACGTTTGAGCGTCATTGGTTTGATATCGCCATACCCAGAGATATCGAACAGTGTCGGTGTGAGAAACTGACTGTCTATGCGGTGGATGATCTGAAAACGATAATGCAGCAAAATCTGCAGCTGCGTGAACGCAATGCGAGAAAAGCGTATGAGATTGTCGGACAATTTACCGAAAACTTTTTCAAGTGGTTGCAAACACTATCTGTAGATCCGATGATCAAGGAGATTCGTAAAAAAGCGAGAGAGTGCAGTCACAGAGAGTTGCAGCGGGCGATTAAAAAAGGGTACGTGCCCAAAGAGTATGAGAAGCAGATTGAAAAGATTGTGCATCAGGCTTTTAACACTTTTTTACATGAACCGACTACTATTTTGAAAAACATCGCCGAACAGCCTCAGGCAGATACGGTTGTCCAGTCTATCCAGCTTTTTTTCAATCTCAATACAGGACAGCATAAAGCACTCAACACATACAAATGCGATTATCAGATCGAAAAAGACCTATATCCAAAGGAGTCAAATTGAGACTAAGCAAACTCTTTGCCCCAACGACAAAAGAAGCACCTAAAGATGCAGTGCTACCAAGCCATATCTATCTGGTCAGAGGCGGATTTATCGCGCAGATTGGAAGCGGTATATACAACTATCTTCCCTTGGGGAAAATGGTTTTGGACAAGATTCGTGCCATTGTCAAGGAAGAGCTTGACAATGCCGGCTGTCAGGAAGTACTGCTGGGGTTTGTCACACCGTATGAACTCTGGAAAGAGAGTGGCAGATCTGAGAAATTCGGCAGCGAGCTGTTGCGTTTCAAAGATCGCAAAAACAACGATTTTGTACTTGGCCCAACCCATGAAGAAGCGATGGTAGATCTGGTACGCAACCGTGTCAAAAGCTACAAGCAGCTTCCATTACATCTCTATCAGATCAATACCAAATTTCGCGATGAAGCGAGACCACGCTATGGTTTGCTTCGCGGGCGCGAGTTTATCATGGAAGATGGATACAGTTTTCATGAGAGTGTCGAAGATATGCAGCGTGAATATGCGCTGATGGAGAAGACATACAGTAAAATCCTGGATCGGCTGGGATTGCGCTATCGTGCGGTGGAAGCGGATAGCGGTGCGATCGGTGGAAGCGGCTCCAAAGAGTTTATGGTGCTGGCTGAGAACGGAGAAGATGATATTGTCATCTGTGAAAAGTGCGACTATGCAGCAAACATAGAGGCGGCGAAACGGGCAAAAAAAGGAGTTTCCAACGAGGAGATCGAGATGACACCCGGTGATTTTCACACACCGGATGTCAGGACGATTGACGAACTGGCAGCTTTTTTCCGCATAGATCCCGGACACCTTGTCAAAGCAGTGGCGAAAAAAGCGCTCTTTGAAGATCATGAAGAGATAGTACTCTTTTTTCTGCGGGGAGACGATACCCTTCAAGAGACTAAGGCACTTTCGGTAACGGGTGCACTTGAATTGACAGATGCGACAGAAGAAGAACTGGAAAAAGCGGGATTGATTCCCGGATATATCGGACCGGAAGCGGAAAATGTCACCAAATATGTTGATCAGGAACTCAAAGATGAGGATTTGATGATCTGCGGTGCGAACAGAGCGGAGTATCACAGTGTCGGATACAGTTTTGAAGGGAAGGATTTTGATTATCGGGATCTGGTAACCGTAAAAGAGGGTGATATCTGTGTAAAATGCGGTAGTCGGCTGACATTGACCAGAGGGATCGAAGCGGGACATATCTTTCAACTGGGTACGACATACTCAGAAGCACTCGGAGCGACATTTTTAAACAGGAACGGAAAGGCAGAACCGTTTGTGATGGGTACCTACGGTATGGGTGTCAGCAGGTTGATGGCAACTATCATCGAACAGCATCATGATGACAAGGGGTGTATCTGGACAGAGGAGACGACACCGTTTGAGATCATGATCATTGTATCCAATAGCAAAAACGAACAACAGCGGGTGTTTGCGGAAAAGTTGTATGAAGATTTGCGTGCGGCCGGAAAAAGTGTCCTCCTGGATGATCGCAATGAACGTTTCGGATTTAAAATCAGTGATTTCGAACTCTTCGGTTTTCCCAAAGCAGTGATCGTCGGAAAAGGACTTGCAGAAGGCAATGTGCAGATCGTCCAGCGAAAAACACTTGAAAAAGAGGATGTTTCGGCTGAAACTGTACTCGAAAAATTGATGGAGTCGTAGTGTTTTATTTTTTAGCCTATTTCTTTCTCGAAGTAGTGATTACAGTCGATATAGCATCCCGTATCGGAGGTTTGGCTACGTTTGGTGAGATTGTTTTATCGGCGTTTGTCGGATTCTTTTTGTTAACTAACTTTCGATATACTCTCGCACAAAGCATGACAGCTTTACTGAGCGGTTCCATTACCGTAGATCAGTTTCAAAAAATGAATATGATGTCCTTGCTGGGTGCGATCCTGCTGATCATTCCCGGATTCTTCAGCGATATCATAGGTATACTATTGCAGTTTGGTTTTTTGGGTACATTTGTTGCTAAAAAAATCCTGCATTTAAAAGAGAAGAAAAGAAAAAAATATGAAGGAGATTATGACGATGCGATTGATGTCGAAATTATTGATGACAACACTATTGGCAAGTAGTGTACTGAGTATTGCCTGCGCAAAAAGTGAAATAGTACAAAATGGTTCAAAATTAACGCATGCACAGCAGCACCAGAAGAAGTTGCTTGAGTATGTCAAGCGTGCTATTTCAGTCAATAAAGATTACAAACTGAAAGGTATCCGTATCCGTCAGACAAAAGATGTCAGGGATCTTCCCGGCTGGAAAGTCTACTTTTTAGATATCGATCTGGAGCTTTTGAAGCAAAAAGGGAAGCAGATTACAGTGCATGACAAGATATTCAGTAACGGAAAATTTATCGTCAGGGATTTTATCGATATCACCAGCCGTTCCTCTTTGAAAGATAAGCTGGTTCCCGATATGGATAGCTCGTTTTACCGTAAAGACCACTTGATCTACGGCAAAGCAAGTGCTCCGAACAAGATCGTGGTTTTCAGTGATCCGATCTGTCCTTTTTGCCAGGGGTATCTTCCCGGTCTGCTAAAAGCAGCCAAAGAAAACCCGGATAAGATAGCGCTCTATTATTATCACTTCCCTCTGCTTATGCTCCATAAAGAGGCGCCTACAGTGATCAAAGCAGCGATGGCAGCCGAGAAAAAAGGGATGAAAGATGTGATGCAGAAAGTTTATGCAGCCAAGTTTAATCTCGATACTTCCGATGAGAAAAAGATCCTTGCAGCTTTCAACAAAAAGATGGGGACGCATATCACATCAAAAGATATCCATACAAAAGATATAGAAGCGCGTTACAGTTTTGATAAAAAGTATGCAGACAAGATGATGATCAGCGGAACACCGACAGTCTACTTCAATGGGAAAAAAGATTTTTCAAGAAAGAAATATCTTGAGGTTATCAAGAAAAAATAGGTCTGAAACAGCAGCAAAAAGATGTTGCTATTTTGCGTAAAGAGGATATATGAAAAAACTAATCATCGCTACCAGAGGTAGTAAGCTTGCCTTATGGCAGTCGGAGCATATCAAAGAGGTGCTGGAGAGTGTTCATGAAGGACTGGAAGTTGAACTGAAAATCATGAAAACGAAAGGGGATATCATCCTCGATACCCCTCTGGCAAAAATCGGAGGTAAAGGTCTCTTTACCAAAGAGCTTGAAGATGCTATGCTGGGCGGTGATGCGCATATCGCAGTGCACAGTCTCAAAGATGTGCCTACAGAGTTCCCGAAAGGTTTGGTACTGGGTGCTATAACCAAACGCGAAGATGTGCGAGATGCACTTTTGAGTGAAAAGTATGATAGTGTCGATGCCTTGCCCGAAGGGGCAGTTGTCGGTACGACCAGCCTCAGGCGACGTATGCAGATATTGGCATACCGTCCTGATCTGAAGATTAAAAATCTGCGTGGCAATGTCAATACCCGAATCCGAAAACTGAAAGAGGGCGAATATGATGCGATCATTCTTGCGACAGCCGGCATCAACAGATTGGGATTGCAAAATGAGGTGCGCTATTTTTCACCGATCTCTACTTCGGTGATGATTCCTGCTATGGGGCAGGCGGCACTCGGTATCGAGTCTGTTGATAACCCGGAAGTGTTGGCTCTGATCTCGGTACTCAACGACGAAGAGGCAGATATCGAAACAACAGTGGAGCGTGATTTTATCACCGTATTGCAGGGGGGCTGTCAGGTACCGATCGGTGTCAATGCAAAATTGAAGGATGATACGATTTCAGTGAGGGCGATTGTCGGTATGCCGGATGGTACGGAGATGATCAGGGAAAAGTTTACAGCAGGGAAAAGTGAATACAAAGCGATAGGCAAAGAGCTAGCCGACCGTATGATCGAAGAGGGTGCTGTCAAACTGCTGAAGCGTGCCGAGGAGATTGCACTCAAAGAGATTTTATAAACGTTGATGGAGAAACTATGCAAAATGCTATTGCCCTACTGAAAGAGCATAATCTGCTCCGTGTGATCGATGAACCGCTTGATATTGATCTGGAGATTCCGCACATTGCTTATATTGAAGTGAAAAAGCCAGATTCCAGAGCACTTCTTTTTACAAATCCTGTCTCAAAACGACTTGACAAAAAGTTTTCCACTCCTGTTTTGATGAATGTATTTGGATCGCATAAAGCGACGAACTTATTTATCGGCAAAGATGCCGATGATATCGCGGCGGAGATCGAAAAACTGTTGAAACTCAAACCCCCTGCGACCCTTGGTGAAAAGTTCGGGATGTTGGCGAAACTATTTTCTCTCAAAAATATTTTTCCCAAACGCCTTTCGGGCAGAGGTGCTTGTCAGGAGATCCTTCATGAAGGTAATTCTGTCGACTTGTATGAGCTGCCTGTGCTGACAACATGGTCACAGGACGGCGGTCCGTTTATAACGATGGGGCAGGTCTATACTCAGTCACTGGACGGAGAACGTAAAAATCTCGGTATGTACCGGCTACAGGTCTATGACAAAAAACGTCTTGGTATGCACTGGCAGATTCACAAAGATTCTGCAAATTTCTTTCATGAATACAAAGCGGCAGGCAAAAAGATGCCTGTGTCCATCGCCATAGGCGGTGATCCGCTCTATACCTGGGCAGCAACCGCACCGCTTCCGCACGGTGTGTTCGAGTTGCTGATGTACGGCTTTATCAAAGGGGAGAGTGCACGGTTGGTGAAGTCCGTGACAAATGATCTTTATGTACCTGAAGATGCCGATTTTGTCATAGAAGGGTTCGTTGATCCCGGCAACACGGCAATCGAGGGACCGTTTGGAGATCATACCGGGTATTATACCCTTGAAGAGGAGTATCCGGTACTCGATGTTACGGCGATCACCCATAAAAAAGAGCCGGTGTATCTGGCGACAGTTGTCGGGAAACCGCCGCTGGAGGACAAATATATGGGCTGGGCGACCGAGCGTATCTTCCTGCCCTTGCTTAAAACAACCGCACCCGACCTCATCGACTATGTGATGCCGGAAAACGGTGTTTTCCACAATCTGATCATTGCGAAGATGAAGACGCTCTATCCCGGACATGCCAAACAGTTTATGCATGCCTTCTGGGGTGTGGGGCAGATGAGTTTTGTCAAACATGCCATCTTTGTCAATGAAGATGCTCCCGAACTCGAAGCGTATGAAGATTTGACAGATTATATACTCGATCGTGTACAGGTAGCCAATATCATAATCAGTGAAGGTGTATGTGATGCGCTAGATCATGCCAGCAATACTTATGCATACGGAGGTAAACTCGGTGTGGACTGTACCGCAGACAATGTACACTTTCCCCAGAAAGAGATCATCGAAGAGAAGGATCTTCTGAAGTTGATGCAGGAGCTGGATGGAAATATCAAAGAGATCAGACAGTATAAAACCTACACCAAAACACCGATCTGTGTTATTGCTATCGATAAGCAGGAGCGCATAGAGACGGTCTATGAAAAATTGACAGCGATCAAGGCACATACGAAATTGCTGGTTTTTGTGGATCATGATAAAAACGATTTGGATAACCCTTATATGTTGATCTGGCGGGTTGTGAACAATATCGATGCAAAGCGGGATATCTTTTTGCAAAAAGAGTTTATAGGCATCGATGCGACAAACAAAGGTGCGATTGACAATTTCCCAAGACGCTGGCCGGATGATACGGATTGTGATCCAGATGTGATTGCGGATTTAATGAGACGAGGATTGTTGGACGTAGATGATGCTTTTTTGAAAAAATTTTATATATGAATTCAGTAGAAAAAGAAAATAAAGTTGCAATTCTTTACTCTAGTATCGATAAATAGTTAACTTTTTTAACAAAACGATACAATTTCAATTAGATTTAAATTTTTATTTAGTACTATGTATGAAATTATTTATAAAAAGGAGTATAATTTGAAAAAACTATTATTATTAGCTGCAACGACTTCCGTACTTTTTGCGGGTGCGGATATTGAACCTTTGGTGGACTACGACAAGCAGGACGTGGTTGAAGCTGTAGAAGTTGTGAAAGAGGTTAAACCTGCTCCGGCGCCTGCACCGGTAGTATGTCCGGCACCAGTACCAGTACCCGTAAAGCCGGAAGGGCCTAAAAAGTGGTATGTGGGACTGGATGGTCTTGGTGCACAGTATGAGACAGATTCCGGTAAATGTAACGAGCTGGCAGCAGTGGCGGCAAAACTTGGATATGATTTCAACAAATACTTTGGTATCGAAGGGCGTGTCGGATATGGTCTGAATGAAGCAGATCATGATGCAGGCGGTACGACAAAAATCAAAGAGAACTATGGTATCTATCTTAAACCGATGTTGCCGCTGGGTGAAAAAGTACATCTTTTCGGTTTGCTTGGATATGCCAAAGCAAAAGTAGAGAGTCTGTGGGATAACAGCAGTCAAAGCGGTGCACTCGCAGGAACTGTGGATGAATCAAGTCCCTCTTTCGGTCTTGGTCTGAATTACGCTATCAATGATCGCTGGAGCGTTCTTGCCGAAGGTGTTAGACTATTGCATAAAGTGGATGGCACATTCAATGTCAAAGGCGGCGGTACAAGAAGCGAAAGCGATATCAACCTTGACACTTACGGTCTCGGTGTAAACTACAAATTCTAAAGATAGAAAGGAGTTTTTACTCCTTTCATTACCTCTCGTAACCAATATGCATAAATATCTCCTGCTTTTTTTACTCTTCGTTTCAGCGCATCTGTTTGCGATAGACAGTTTCTATTCTACTTGTTGTAAAGAGGAACTTATCACTCAGATTTCAGATAGCGGAGGTTTGTTCAATCGTAAAAAAACAGCATTGTTTTATCAAAATAACGGATACAGACTTGCATGGGATCTGTTTGGTATTCAACAGTTGATCGAAGCGACAGAAGAGCGAGCACTGAACTACCGAAAAAAAGCCTATCATACGGCACAGTTGAAGCAGTTGCTTTCCGAAGCGGAGGTGACACAGCTTTCTCATGAGGAACTGGCAACACTTGATCTGCTTGCGACTGACCAGTTTTTTGCATTTGCCAAAGATCTGTATGAGGGAGAGATCGATCAGAAACGTTTTCAGGAGTTGTTAAAAGAAGGGTATAAAGAACAGCACCTGGTCTGGGAACCTAACCCTTATAAACCTGACTATGTACGTGATTTGAGAGTCTCTTTGCAAACACATCTGCTATTTTCATTGCTACAACGCTATGTACCGCAGGAAAAAGCGTACCGTGATCTTGTCAGAGCCTATTTTCGTTATGAAAAGATCAGGTTTCCGAAAGTTGACTATCTCAAAGATCTTAAAGAGGGGGATTACGGTTATGAAGTCTCTCAGCTGAAACACTATCTTTCCGTGACGGGGGATTTGAAAGAGCATGATCCTTCCTATCTCAATTTCCCGACATTTGATGCAAAGCTTCGCGCTGCGGTTCTCCGTTTTCAGAAGCGTCATTACCTGAAACAAAACGGTATTTTTGACCGTGTCAATGTGCTATATGCCCAAAAAAGTGCAAAAGAGAAACTTGCACAGATTCGACTCAATATTGAACGCTACAAACTTTTTCCACGTATTCATGGAAAAACCTATATTGTAATCAATATTCCCGGCTTCTGGTTACACTTCTTTGAAGATGGTGCACTGATTGAAGATATCTTTGTCGTGATCGGACGTGAAGACAGACCGACGCCGATCTTCTCCGACTATCTGGAGTATATCGTACTCAATCCCACCTGGAGTATCCCCCAAAACCTCATGAAGAGAGATTATATCGCCCTTCTTGCAGAAGATCCGGGTGCTTTGCTGGAAGATGATATTCATATCTATCAGGGAGGCAGGGAGATCGATCCCTATAAAGTGGACTGGTCAAAGTATATCGACTATGACGGGCGTATCCCTTATCAGATGATTCAAAAAGCGGGGGAGAAAAATGTACTTGGTGCGATGAAATTTATCTTTCCCAACAAATACAATGTCTATCTTCATGATACCAACGCCAAACATCTGACGACAAAGCGATACCGTCTTTATAGTTCCGGCTGTATCCGGCTTTCAAAACCGCATCTGCTGTTGAGCTTGCTCTCTCCATATACCGGGTATAGTTATGAGCGTCTGGAGGAGATCATCAGCAGTGGAAAGACGGTGCATATCAGACTACGGAAAAAGATACCGATTCATATACGCTATCTTACGGTATTTGTAGATCAGGAGGGGGATGTCAATTTCCGGAAAGATTTTTACGGTTTTGACAAAATCCAGTCTGCTTTGCTGGATTAATCCTTCATAGTCGAGATAAACTCTTTGTAGATCTTCTCCAGCTCTTCGTCTTGCTCTGGGATCATATCTTCGTGATGTGAAAGTATCGCTTTTTCCAAAATAGCTATTCGTTTGGAGAGATAGATAAAAAGTTCTCTGTTGATATCGGGGATTTTGTTGTGGCTGAGTTGTGATTTGTCTTTCCCTTTGGTGATGACTCTTGCGGGTATCCCGACTGCGGTGGAGTTGTCCGGTACATCTTTGATTACCACGGAGTTTGCTCCGACTTTTGCATTTTTGCCGATGGTAATATTACCTAGTACTTTGGCGCCAGTACTGATGACCGCACCGCTTTTGATGGTAGGATGACGTTTGACATTTTTGTCCAGACTGACACCGCCGAGTGTCACCCCTTGATAGATCAGCACATCATCTTCGATAATAGCGGTTTCACCGATGACGATACCGATGCCGTGGTCGATAAAAACACGCCGTCCGATTTTGCAGCGCGGATGCAGATCGATATTGGTAATAATCTGATTGATCCCCATTATCAGACGGGCAAAAAAGTAAAATCCTCTGTTGTAGAGTCCATGTGCAATTCTATAATTGATGATGGTCCAGACGCCGGGATAGTTGAAAAAGAGTTCAAACTTCGATTTGATTGCTGGATCGTTTTTAAGTGGAGTTTTCAGATCTTCTTTGATAAGTTG
>QNZT01000162.1 GCA_003978455.1 Sulfurospirillum sp. | reverse complement strand
TATCGTCCGCTTTGGCGATATTTCCGATCTCTTTGGCAAGCAGATCGTTGATATGCTTTTTGATATCGGGATTGACATGTCCCTCTTTCGGTACGATATAGACGAAAATAGACTCACCTTTGATCTCATGAGGACATCCGACTACTGCCACTTCAGCAACATGCTCATCTTCCGCAACCGCAGCTTCGATCTCTGCAGTTCCCATCCTGTGTCCCGAAACGTTGATGACATCATCCACACGTCCTGTGATCGTGATATATCCATCTTTATCCATCATAGCACCGTCACCGGAGAAGTAGACCGGTTTGCCATCCTTGACCACATCTCCAAAATAGGACTTTTTAAATCTTTCTGGATCACCCCAGATCGTACGGATCATACTCGGCCAGGGTTTGGAGATACACAGCAGACCCGTCTCATCCGTTTCAACCGGAGTACCGTCACGCTGTAAAATCTCCGCCATGATACCCGGCAGCGGAAATGTCGCGCAGGAGGGTTTGATCGGTGTCGCACCCGGCAACGGAGAGATCATATGCCCGCCGGTCTCCGTCTGCCACCATGTATCGACGATCGCGCATCTTCCGCCGCCCACAACATCATGATACCAGATCCACGCCGGAGGATCGATCGGCTCACCGACGGTACCAAGCACTTTCAGAGAACTGAGGTCATACTTTTTCGGCTCATCCGGTCCCATCGTATGAAGCACCCGGATCGCCGTAGGAGCGGTATAGAACTGGCTGATCTTATGCTCTTCGACCATCTTCCACGCACGTCCCGCATCCGGATAGGTCGGTACACCTTCGAACATCACCGACGTCGTACCTGCTGCAAGCGGTCCATAGACGATGTAGGTATGCCCGGTGATCCAGCCGATATCCGCCGTACACCAGAAGACATCGTCGTTTTTGACATCAAAGACCCACTCCATCGTCATCTGCGCCCAGAGGATATACCCTGCCTGAGAGTGCTGCACCCCTTTGGGTTTGCCGGTACTTCCCGATGTGTAGAGCAAAAAGAGCGGATCTTCGCTGTCCATCACTTCCGGTTCACATACAGGATTCATATCGTCTATGATTTCATTGTATTTGTGGTCTCTGCCTTCGACCCAGTCGATCGGTTCATTGTTACGCTGTACCACAAGCACCGCTTCGACATTTTCACTTCCGCCTGCCAGCGCCTGATCCACCACCGGTTTGAGCAAATACGGCTTCCCTTTACGGAAAGCACCGTCGGCTGTGATGACCAGTTTTGCACCGGCATCTTCGATACGGTCTTTCAACGCCTCGGCAGAGAATCCGCCGAACACGACAGAGTGGATCGCACCGATACGCGCACATGCCAGCATCGCGTATGCCGCTTCGGGAATCATCGGCATATAGAGAACGACACGATCACCCTTTTTGATACCGAACTTCTCCTTCAGCAGATTGGCAAATTTGTTGACATTGACACTCAACTCTGCATAACTGATCTTCTGCACATCCCCTTTGTCACCCTCAAAGAGGATCGCCGTTTTATCCGCTTTATCTTTCAGGTGACGGTCGATACACTGTATCGTGACATTGAGCTTTCCGTCTGTAAACCATTTGTAAAAAGGCGCATCCGACTCATCGAGCACCTTGTCGTACGGTGACAGCCACTCGATCTTTTCATCGGCATACTTTTTCCAGAAACCTTCATAATCGTTTTTCGCTTCGTTCATGAGCGCATGGTACTGCTCCATACTTCCGATACGCGCCTGTGCGGCAAACTCCGGATTTGGTGGATAGACTTTGTCGTGTTCGTGCATTGGTAACCCCTTCTTGATTTTTATATCGATGATAAATATCGTCTATTATACATCTTTTGATATATAAACTTTTACAATAGTTCCATCAAGCCGCTTCTGATAGTATGGAGAGCTCTTTTTGGTAACATCTTGGGAAACGGAAGGATCAAAAAGGATCAGATTCGCCCTATACCCTTCCCGGATCGCCCCCACACCTTCCAGCCCCAGGATCTTTGCCGGATTCTCTGCGATCAGTCGGCTGAGTCTGTCCCAGTCGATATGCCCCGGTTTTACCAGATAGGTATAGCAGAGTGAGAGATATTCGCCGATCGAGTCGATACCGTTCATCGCATCGGCAAACGCGACATCTTTGTAAATCACCGATTTCGGCGAGTGCAGCGCTGTCAAAACATCGACCTTCCCCTCTTTGAGCTTGGCGATCAGCTCTTCTCTGTCTTCGGGACTGCGCAGGGGCGGATTGAGCTTGGCATAGGTGTTGAAACCGTCACAGGCACGCTCATCGAGTGCAAGGTGGTGGATGGATACTTCGGCATAGATCTGTGCAAAACGTTTTTTGGCATCATGTACCAGATTGACGGCACGGCGCGTCGAGAGTGCCTGAAAAAGCGTCGGCACATCATAGTGCATACTCATCTGCGCCACTTTCGCCACTTCGCTGATCTCACCGATTTTCGAGATACCGGGCAATCCCAGTTTGAAAGAGACCTCTCCCTCGTTCATGACACCGCTGTCGTTGAGAATCTTGTTTTCACAGAATACGAAAAAGAGGTTTTGGTGCATCTTGGAGTACTCATAGATACGACGCAGCAGATTGCCGTTGATATCGGAGTTCTCCTGCACGATACGGATACCGTTTTTGACCATCGCCGAGATAGCGTTGAGTTTCTCCGGCTCCCTGAGTGCTTTGATCGCAAGCTGGAGGTTGGGATACTCTCTTTTGAGCTCTCCCGCCAGCAGAGACTTGAACGTCTGGTTTTCGATCAGCGGTTCCGTACGCGGAGAGAGGACAAAGTGTGAAACACCCGCTTTTTTGGTCGCTTCGCAGAGGTTGCGGAGGTTGGAGAGGTTGAGTTTGTCATCCTGAACACGGACATTGAGATCGACGATCCCCGGAAAAGCGACCAGACCATCCGCATCGACCACCTCGAAACAGGCACCGCAGTCGATATCTCTGCCGATCTTTCGAATCTTTCCTTCATGAAGCAATATATCCTGTTTTGCCTCTCCCATACCGGCTATCACAGCATCTTTAATCAAAACCATCTTCTCTCCCTTTATAGCTAAAATTTTACAATAGCAGGGCTTTAAAGGCACTTTTACTATAATTTGAACTCCAAACCAAAAACCAACTATATACGAAGGAAAAAAGATATGAGTTTAAAAGAGTACGATATCTCAGAAGAGGCGCTCAAAGAGGTCAACTACGCGATCATCCACACCAACAAAGGTGACATGAAACTGAAACTTTACAAAGAGGAAGCACCCAATACCGTGGCAAACTTCGCACACCTGGCACAAACGGGATTTTACGATAACCTCAGTTTCCACAGAGTGATCCCGGGTTTTATGGCACAGGGCGGATGCCCGCACGGTACAGGTACAGGCGGACCGGGCTGGGCGATCAAATGTGAAACAAGTACCAACGTCCACAAACACGTCAAAGGTACCCTCTCCATGGCACACGCCGGACCAAACACAGGCGGAAGCCAGTTTTTCATCTGCTTTGCACCCTGCCCGCACCTCGACGGCGTACATACCGTTTTCGGAGGCATCGATCCAAACGACAAAGAGAGCATGGCTGTTTTAGACAGCATCGAAGGTCAGGATAAGATCGAAAGTATAGAGATTACAGCAGAATAAGCCGCGCTGAGATTATTCAGTTAACGCTTTTGGAACAAAGTCCCAAAAGCTACGCTAACGCTAAGTTCTCTTTAGCAGAGGGCTCACGCGCAGATAAACGGCGCTAAAATCTTCTTAACGGCGTTGCCCGGCGGGATATTACATCCCGCTCATACTCCCTACCACTTTTCCGATCACTTCCACATTTGCCATCGGTACTGACTCCACGCTATACTGGCTGTTGTCGGAGATCAGATCGAGTGTACCGTCGCTTTTGAGCGAAAGGCGTTTGACAAAGAGTCCGATCGGTGTGGAGACTACAAAGACACCGCCTTTTCGGATATCGTTCATCGTACGGTTGATAAAGATGATATCCCCGTCTTTGAAAGTGGGCTCCATCGAATCTCCCAAAACATTGATCGAGTCGATATTTTTGATCTCCCGTTCCCCTCCCAGTCGCTCTACCATATGCCGGTCAAGCGTGATCGTATCGTGTGCCTCTTCGTAGTTGAAGGCACCACCGCCGGCACTGGCGTAGATATCGCCGAAGTAGCGGACATTGGCATACTTCTCTGTCTCCTCTTCCAGACTTCGGGTCGCCTGATCGTAAAAAAGCCAGTTGATCGATATCTTGCGCTGTGCACAGAAGTTGAGAATCTCTTCATAGGGAATCCTGCCTCTGTTTTTCATCGTCGCAAATGTCAGATGATTGATTCCCAGGGCATCGGCGACATCTTTGTCAAATACCTTCTTGTCTCCTATCTCTTTGGAGAGAATATCCTTGATTTTCGGCAAAATATTTTTCAAATCGAACATAAGACTCCTTTTTTATTTCATTTTGAAATATTATTGTAGCACAAAAAAGTTTTATATTACAATATGGATATCAAAAAAGAAGAAAAAAGGATTCAATATGACATTATTAAGAAACATTTTAGAGATTATCAGCGAGTCGTTTGAGCTGTTTTTTACCACTATAGAGTATATGATGCTAAAGTTAAACGAGAGAGTATTGTAAAAAGAGAAACCCTCTTTTTACAACTTTACTGTGCCGCCATCCGCTCCTGCTGATCATCCGATTCAGGGTAGCGATGTTCAACACGACTATCTTCCTGAGCTTTGTCCAATACAGCATCGACAGGTAGAAAACGGTGTTCTATGGGATCAAAATACTCCAGCTCACCATTGTCGAGGTGGTAGTACCATCCCTGCACAAAGATTTTCCCTTCGGCAACTTTGCGTTTAACAGCAGGATACGTAAGCAGATTTTTAAGCTGTTCGATGACATTGAACTTTTCAGTTGCCGCATAAAGTGCTTTTTTATCCTGTAAACCGACAAAGGCAAGTGCCTGCTCTTTGGCACTCTCCCCGAAGCGAAGCCATTTTTTGATATGGGTCATCTCGATATCATCTTCAGAGATATCCTGATAGAGACTTTTACAGGCACCGCAGTCGGTATGTCCGCAAAGAATAATATTGTCTACATTCAATACACTTAAAGCATACTCTATCACCGCAGGTGTCGCGGAAGCTTCGGAGTCAGGATCGAAAGGAGGGACAAAGTTTCCGATATTGCGGGCGATGAAAAGATCACCGGGCTTGGTATAGGTAATCAGATTCGGTACAACACGTGAATCACTACAGGCGATAAAAAGCGTTTTGGGACTCTGCCCTTTCTCTACCAGTTCCTGAAACAGAGAAGAGTACTTTTTCCCATACTTCTTTTTAAACTGTTTATGACTTCTGATCAATGTCTCGGCACCCATATCGGCTCCTTATATATAATATATTTTTTTATTTACTATAGAATTATAGACTAATTCATGTAAAGCGATCTTTAGAGTATCGTTAACCATAATTCAAGTATAATTTTTACATATAACAGGTAAAGGTTCTTTCATGATCAAAACGTCACTTTCCATACTACTTGACGATTTCAAAGATGCGGTGAAAGATTTGATACCCATCATCCTTGTTGTCACTTTTTTTCAGACTGCGGTTATCAGATCGATACCTGACAATCTTACGTCAATCATCACGGGACTCTTGATTGTAGCGATCGGGCTGGCACTCTTTATCCGCGGTCTGGAACTGGGTATATTTCCCATAGGGGAAAGTCTGGCGATCAACTTTGCAAAAAAAGGCTCATTTTTCTGGCTCTTGCTTTTTGCTTTTACCATCGGCTTTGCCACCACGATCGCAGAACCGGCACTCATCGCCATCGCCGATAAAGCGGCTGCTATCAGCAACGGGAAGATCGATGCCATACTCCTGCGCCTGACCGTAGCGGCTTCAGTCGGTTTCGCTATCACACTGGGGGTTTTTCGTATTTTGAGGGGAGACCCGATCCAGTACTATATTATCACCGGATATATACTGGTCGTCACAATCACTTTTTTTGCACCTCATGAAATCATCGGACTGGCCTATGACAGCGGCGGCGTGACGACATCGACAGTAACTGTTCCACTTGTCACCGCACTGGGCATCGGACTGGCATCCTCCATCAAAGGAAGGAATCCTGTCATTGACGGCTTTGGTCTCATCGCTTTTGCATCACTTACCCCTATGATCTTTGTCCAGCTATACGGTATTTTTGTCTATGCTTATCTGCCGGATGCGGCTGAAAACTTTATATCCATAGGTGAAGCAGTCAAAGAGACCGTCGAGTTAACATCGCAATTTGATCCATGGGAGATTTTATGGGATTTGATGATAGTTATACGAGATGTGACGCCTATTCTGGCGGTAATCTTCTTTTTTCAGTATCTCATCATTCGCAAGCCGATAGCCGGTTTGCACAAAATCATTACAGGTATTGTACTGGTTATCCTGGGACTTTATGCTTTTATCCTCGGTCTTGAGATGGGACTGTTCCCCATCGGGGAGACGATCGCATTTCAACTCACAGAGATGCAAAACAATCTGCTGATCTATCTTTTCGGTTTTTTGATCGGCTTTTCTACTACTATGGCTGAGCCTGCACTGCTTGCCATCGCGATCAAAGCGGAAGAGGTAAGCAAAGGGAAAATCAACCAGAGTACCCTGCGTATCTCCGTCGCACTTGGCGTAGCGATCGGAATCGCACTGGGTGCTTACCGGATTGTAGCGGGGGATCAGATTTATTATTATATCATTGCAGGATATATCCTGGTGATCATGATGACGTGGTTCGCCCCGCGCTATATCATCCCGATCGCCTATGACAGCGGCGGCGTAACGACATCGACAGTCACCGTCCCTCTGGTAGCGGCACTGGGACTTGGACTGGCGCAACATATAGAGGGAAGAGATCCACTTGTAGACGGTTTCGGAATGATTGCATTTGCTTCGCTTTTCCCCATACTTACTGTAATGGGGTACGGTATTTATGCTACATTCAAAGCAGAAAAGGAGAGTTCATGATATGTATGGAACAAAGAGAAACAAGCGATATCTGAACCGGTGAAAGCAAACATCTCTTTTTACCACCCAGGGCGCATCAAAAAAGTCTTCCGATTTCTGCTCACCATCTTTCTGCTTATCAAAAAAAGAGAGCATTTTCTTTTGATGTACCCTCTCTCACCGGAAGCTCTGACAACAACGATACAGCAACTCGGCGCCAGCTACATCAAACTCGCACAGGTACTCGCCACGAGAGCAGACTTTTTTGAAGGAGCCTATCTAGAAGCGCTCAAAACACTGCATGACGAGATTCCCCCGATGCCCCAAAAAGATTTTCATGAAGTGTTTGCGCGGGCATTTCCGCAGACTCCGTTTAGCACTTTTGAAGAGAAACCGATCGCCAGTGCATCGATCGGAGAGGTACACGCCGCCACACTCAAAAGTGGTGAGAAAGTCGCTGTCAAACTGCGCCGCAACGCTATCGAAAAACAGGTCGCCGCAGATATCCGGATACTGCGCTTTTTCAATCGCCTCTTTCGTCCCCTCTTCTCCTACTATACCAAAAACTCCGTCGAAGCGGTGATCGAAGAGTTTGCCGCGATGATCACACAGGAGGTTGACTTTACCAAAGAGCTGGAAAATCTCCAAAGTTTCTCACGCACCTACGCCGACAGCGGGGTCATCTTCCCCAAACCCTATGTCGCACATTGCAGCGAAGATGCGATTGTGATGAGTTTCGAAGAGGGGTACCGTTTCGACGACAGGGAAAACCTCTCGAAACTGGGTATCCGTTTTGAAGATATCATGGGCAAACTGATCTACTTCTACACGGAGCAGATGCTCATCAACGGATACTTTCACGCCGATCCACACCCAGGCAACCTGCTCATCGATGAAGCTGGCAATCTGATACTCCTCGACTTCGGTATGGTCAAAAAGATCCCGAACCTGACACGCATCGCCATCATCGAATTGATCAAATCCGCCAACGAGAGAGACTTTGAACTCTACATCACCGCCTGCAAGCGGCTCGGCATCGTCGCACACGATGCGCCTGATGCACAGCTTCAGGAGCTGGCGGAACGTATGTTTGAGATATTCGGCAACGAAAACCTCGACGCCGCATCGATGCAAAAACTCGCCTTCGACCTGCTGGCATCGATGAAAGACCTCCCTTTCAAACTCCCGCAGGAAGCGATCTATATGCTCAGGGCAAGCGCTATCATCGAGGGGCTGGGCACAACCTATATCGAAAACTTCAACGGTGTGAAGGATATCCTTCCCATCCTGCAGCGCTACATCCCCCGGGCACTCGGCGGCAATGAAAAACTCCTCAAGATGCTCAGACATGAAGTCACAGGCATCCCCCTGACCGTGCGCCGTCTCAAAAAGGTACTCACGGACCTGAGTGAAAACGCCCTTCAGGTACACATGAACCCCGACAGCCTCGATCTGCTGGTGGAAAAACAGAAAAAGTGGTTTCGACCGATCGGGAGAGGCTTGTTGCTGATTGTCAGTGCGTTTTTTATGCTGATGGTGGATCGCTCCTACACTACCATAGCGATCACACTATTTACGACAGGAGTCGGATACATTTTCCTCTCGCTTTAAAACTTATACTTCAAAACCGACGCCATTCCCTCTCTGTTTAAAAGACGTATCAGATCCGTTGTGCCTGTTTTGCCGCTGGCACTTCCCATTGTCACGACAAAGCGTTTATCCGGGCTGATACGCTTTTCATCCAGCAGTTTTTTAACAAATTTATAAAGCAGTTTGCTGGGATTGTCGCTCTTTTGCATCACAAAGAGCGGATGCACACCCCAGACGAGACTCAGTTTACGATGGGTTCGCAGTGAGTGGGATACCGCATAGATATGCACCGACGGGCGATACCGTGAAAGTGCCTTGGCGCTGTAACCGGAAGTGGTAAATGCCACCAATGCCTCTTTTTTCAGATTGAAAGCAAGTTGCACTGCTGCCTTGGCGACTGCATCGGAACTGTTTTCAGGATGAAACTCTTTAAAGTAGGGATACTCTTTCTCGACATCTTTGATCGTATCATGAAGCACCTGCACCGCCTGTACAGGGTACTTTCCCACAGCGGTTTCGTCACTGAGCATCACGGCATCGGTACCGTCATAGACGGCATTGGCGATATCACTCACCTCAGCCCTCGTGGGAAACGGATTCTCTTTCATCGATGTCAGCATCTGTGTCGCGGTGATGGAGGGTTTGTTCATACGGTTCGCCTCCGCGATAATACGCTTTTGAATACGCGGCAGTTTCGTCACGCCGAACTCCGCACCCAGGTCTCCTCTGGCGACCATCACACCGTGACTCTCCTCCATGATTTCATGAAGATTCTCCAGTGCCATACCTGTCTCTATCTTGGCGATGATCATCGGATCGAAATCACTCTTTTTCATGATCGCTTTGGCTTTTTGGATATCTTCTTTCGTCTGCACAAAAGAGAGTGCGACGATATCGATATCATGCTTCGCACCAAACGCCAGATCCTCCTCATCTTTGGGTGTGATGGCGGAGATGGCGATCTTCGTCGTGGGAAAATTGACCCCTTTATGAGAACTCAGCTCACCGTCGGTCAGCAGTTTCAGCCACAACCTACCCTCTCTTTTATCGATCACCACCGTACGGATCGTCCCGTCACTGAAATAGACCTCATCTCCAACATCGACCATATCGATGATCGCAGGATAGGAGATATCCAGTACTTTTGGATCGGTCGGTTCCGGTTCTTTCGCCAGTACCACCACATCTCCCCGGTGTAACTGCAAGACCCCTTCTATCTTTCCGATACGCACCTTCGGACCGGAGATATCCTGTAAAATCGCCACCTCTTTCCCAAGCTCAGCAGAAGCCTGCCGGATTTTCCGGATAGTTCGGGCGTGCATCTTATGATCTCCGTGGGAGAAGTTTAGCCGAAATACATTGACACCTGTTGTTATCAACGTTTTGATCATCTTCCGTTTGGAAGTCGCGGGTCCGAGTGTCACTACGATCTTTGCTCTTCGCATTCTGTTCCTTTATGTCAGCGCACGTATAACCGCTGCTTCGTCTTCGGGTGTGAAGTAGACTATCCTGCTCTCTTCAAGTATCATTTCGATGATACCACGTACTTCATGAAGAGTGGGTGAGGGGAGAAAACGGACGATCTCCTCCGCCTTTTCCAGCACATCATGAGGCGAAGCGGCGGGATAACGCCCCTCCATCTCGATACGCGGTACCTGAAACTTTGTCGCCGGCAACAGCAAGTAGTTCATGATCATAAACTTCTCGATCGCGAAACCGCCCTGTAGTGACGTATAGACGATATCCCCGCCATTGTACGCGACGACCATATCGTCACTCGCTTCCAATCCGCCGCTCTCCATATCGACACAGTTGCTTTCATGAATCCGCGTCGCGCCTTTGCGCACCGCTTCGTTTGAAAGCGCCCTTTTTGCCGCTTCCAGACTCTGGGGAGCCAGCGAACCGTAATCGTCCACACGCACACCGTCGATCGCCACAAAACGGTTCTCCTCATCACGCCCGCGATCCAAAATAGCGATATCTTTCAAAACGATAAACTTTGCCATAACAGACTCCTTTTTGGAGTGATCGTAACACAATCGGGATTTATTTAAAATATCGTTTTCAGATTACAAAATCAGTCTCTTGCTGACTTTATTTTTCAGAGTAGTTTCACTATAATATTTATTTATAATCTAATCAAAAAGGATTTCTATGGCACACATCAAACTACCCGAATTTGAGGAGATGTCTCCGGCTATTCAGGAGAAAGCACGACCCATTATGGAGAAAACAGGACAGCTTGGAGAGATTTTCAAACTGCTCGCACTCGATGAAAAAGTCTATATGAGCACAGATACGATGGTACAGCGTTTTCTACTGGATGAAACCCTCCTCTCCTACGACATCAAAGAGTCGATCGCCCTTTTGATCTCTCTTGAAAACGGCTGTAAAATGTGTGTCGATGTCCACAAAAACATCGCCAAAATGCTCGGTGTCTCCGAAGAGCGCATAGCGGAAGTACTCCAGGGAGTCGAAGCCATCGATGCGCCACAAAAGGAGAAAGCCCTGCTGCGATTCTGCATCCGCGCCTCGAAAAAAGATAACTACAAAATCACCAAAGAGGAGATCGACGCCCTCAAAGCACTCGGCTACAGTGACAAAGAGATCCTCGAAGCTGTCGCGATCACAGGCTATTTCAACTATATCAACACCCTCTCCAATGTGTTTGCACTGGGGCTGTAAAGCAGGCTGAGAGTTTTCATCAAGTATAATAGAAGCCTCTAAAAAATTCACGGGAATATATCTGATGCAACTCTCACCACAGCAGCTCCACCGATTTCAAACCGACGGTTTTCTGCTTTTGCGAAACTTTGCCCCGGCTTCACTCTGCGATGCGATCCGAGAGGCTGCCGAGGAGGAGATGGCGTTGCAAAAAGCACCGATCGAGAGTGAAGAGGAGTATCTCGGTGCACCGCAGGGTGCGACTGTGACACTTCGCAGGCTGCGTCAGGTCTACCAACGCCACCCTCTTTTTCAGCAGTGGATGCACTACGATCCGATGCGTCCTATCTTACATGAGATACTGGGAGAAAAGCCGATCCTCACCCTCGCCCACCACAACTCCATCATGACAAAGATGCCCGGCAAAAGCACCGAAACCTGCTGGCATCAGGATATCCGCTACTGGCGTTTCGACAGCACCAATCTTATCAGCGTCTGGCTGGCACTGGGTGAAGAGCGGATGGAAAACGGTGTACTGGAGTTTGTACCGGGGTCACACAAACTCTCGCTGAAACCGGAACAGTTCGATCAAAAGGTCTGCTTCATGAAAACACCCGAAGAGAACCGGAAGATACTCTCCCGCAAAGTCCATTTTGATCTGAACCCGGGCGACGTGGTGCTTTTTCACGCCCTTACCCTCCACCATGCCTACGAAAACCAAACCGATAAACCGAAGATCTCATTTGTCTATACCGTACGGGGCGAAAGTGTCCGACCGGTCGCCGGCAGCAGAAGTGCCAAAGGAGAGGAGGTCGCTTTTTAGAGCCTCTTTACCGCAATCGCCGCTTTTTTCATACGGTACTTTTCATACGTCTCATTCCAGAATTCACGATATTCGAGGATCTCAAAACCGTCGGAAAATATCTCTTCCAGCTCTCCTTTTTGCAGTAAAAAATCGGGATTGGAATCTCTCTTCTCATTGGCATCATCCGCCAAATAGGTTTCGACGATCATAACAGCACCTTTTTTGAGTGCCTTTTTGGCACGCTCTATCAGGTCACGATCCAGAAAGTTGGTTTTGACGATCAAATCATAACGCTCTTCATGAAGTACAAAATCATCCAAATCCGTTTCGATCAGTTTCACACTTTTCGGATCGACTTTCTGTGCCAGCTTCTCCAGTGCCACGGCAGAGATATCGACCGCATCGACATCGAACCCTTTTTGGCTCAGAAAGAGGGTATGCCTCCCTCCCCCGCAGGCAAGATCAAGCGCCCTCTTTCCGGGAGCTTTTGGAAAGTACTTTTCCACCAGTTGCGAAGGCGGTCGGGGTGCCAGCAAGTCAGGCATCTCACTGAATTTTCTGTTCCATTTTTCTCTGTCTTTTTGTGCCATACTATTCCCCTTCTCTTTTTCCCTGATTATACAATATCGGAATATATTTTGAAAGGAGTGCAATCTCTTTATAATCCAGAAAACGAACTTCTCCCTGCATGATATAACCGTAACCTGTGATATCTCGTGTCCGGTTTTTATATCCCTCCAGGGCATCTCTGATATCTTCTGATTTCCATTTTCCGATTATCCGGGAGAGGTCAAGGGCATGAAGCTGTGCTCTTTTCCCATGGCATACTTCACAGATTTTAAAAAGTTCCTCCGCTGTTTTCATCTCTTTTTCAGAGAGATGTACAGAGGGAAGATCGGTTTTGCTGTTATTGGTGTCATGAAAACGGGAGAGAGAATCTGAAGTACCGCATCCTGAAACAATCAGAAGCGGTACAAAGAAGAAGAGATATTTTGTCAAATACAGATACCTATTTCTGCGCGGTGCTATAACCATCTGTCAATGTTTTCAGGAATGCTACGATATCACCTACTTCCTGTTCAGTCAATCCAAGATTTCCTAACTCGTCACTATTAACATTTCTTACTTCTTCAGGCTGAGGCCAGTTTCTAACGTCTCGTGTATTGTAAAACGAGACAACTTCACGCAATGTCTTAAATACACCATTATGCATATATGGTCCCGTAATCGCGATATTTCTCAGCGTAGGAACTCTGAATTTACCATATTCAGCTCTGTAAACAGTGCTGGATTCACCCTGAGATTTTAAAAATGCACCCAGACCTTTATCTTTAAAATTGAGACCGTCGGGATTGAACGTTGCATTTAAATCATAAAACGGGTTTTCAGGGTTTGCAGGAACACCCAAATTATCATAGGTAAAATCTGTAAAAAGAGGATGGCTGCCATCATCCGCGACATCGGCTATATGACATTCGGAACATTTTGCCTTACCCTTAAAGAGTGTCAGACCCCGCATCTCCTGATCTGTTAAATTTACATCACCGTTTAGGAAATGGTCATATTTTGAATCAAACGGATGAAAAAGTTTAGTGGACTCAAAAGCCGCGATAGCCTCAGCTATTTTGATATAGGTTTGGTTTAAATCATCAAAAACATTTTCTCCATATACCTCTTTCATCATCGGTGCATAAGTGGCATCCTGAACTTTCCGTGCTACAGCAGCGCCGTCAGGCATAGCCATCTCCACAGGATTCAGGAAAGGTCCCTGTGCCTGATCAACCAAAGCAGATCTGTTTACATCACCCGTCGCTCTGCCGTCAAGAAAGAGTCCGCCGATATAGAGACTCTCATTTGCATCATAATGGAAATGCGGTACAAATGATGCATAGGCTGCAGTCGGAGCATTTCTGTTACCAAAGAGACCGGGAAACGATCCTTCAGATACCGGCAAATCACTGTCGGGATCTACAAAACCGGAACCGGGAGCATGACAGGAAGCACATGACATATTTTCATTTGCAGAAAGTGTTGTGTCAAAAAATATCTTCTTACCTAACTCCTCTTTTTTACTTAACTGCGCACCTGCAGTTTGGGTTGATGCATTTTGATCAGTTGCATTCGTATCCGGACCCGAGTTATCGCTTCTGTTTTGATCAGATGCTCCGGGGTAACCTCCGGGCAGACTTGTTCCCCCTCCGCCGCAGTTTGCCAAAAACAATACTGCACCAACTGATAGTATAACGCCTCTTAGTTTGCCATTCCTTAGTTTGCCATTCATCGATCTCTCCTTTTAAATTATATCTTTTAAATTATATGAAGTTAAGAAGTGGATACTAACATAATAAAATCAATAAAACCATAAAAATTCATAAAAAATTCATAATTATATTGTATAGAGGGGGGGAATGACAATTTGTAACACTATTATCGTCATACTGACAAATAATAGTATGGAATACTTTGCAAAATGTGGGATTATATGTTCACTCTGCAGAAAAAGAAGCACAGTAGTCTATATCGTACGCCTCAACGGCACGGTAAACTGCTTCGGACGAGGAGGGTCGGCATCTGGAGGGGTAGCGTCCAGAGGGCTGTACCATCTCCCTATACGCCTGCCAGGGAGTGTCACTACCAAGGCTGTCAAACTCCATAAAATCATCTGTACGGTGGTAAAATGCCGCATCTATTACTGCACGCAGCGGTTCAGTAACACCATCCATCTGTGAGAGCGTTCTGTTTCCGGTGGGGTAACCGTGACCGGTATCGGGATAGACATAAAATGTTTTGCGCGCCGCGGGAATCTGCGTCAAAAGGCTATAGGTCGTCATCGAAATACGCGGATCGGTGGTCATATCGCTGCCGAAGAACTCCATAAAAACATAGGTATCTTCCGGAATACTCTGCATCTCTTCTTGCCCCATATCAAATGCAAACCAGGGTGCCATCGAAAAGATAAAGCGCCCTTTCGTACCCCACCCTTTCTGCACGAAATAGCGACAGACAGCAAACGCTTTGCCCCCTCCCGACGAATGCCCGACCACTCCGAAGCGCGAAGTATCCATATGCTCCTGTATCGAACAGAGGCGGTAGATATCTTCCAACTCCTGCCGGATTTTCTGAATACCGTACTCATTGGCGTATTCGGGAGCGAAGAGGACGATATTTCCCAGTGATACCAGATAATCTATAAGCGTGCGGTAATCTTCATACTGCACCGATCCCCAGCCGGGAATAAACAAAATGAGCGGATATCTGCCTTTGAGTCTTTCAGGATAGTGGAGTGAAAACGAATAGATACTTTCTCGCTTTATCTTTATTTCAGGGACTTCATCAAGATCGACATTTTGTACAGGTCTCTTCAAATCGACCGATGCAACATCAGAAGCACTATCTTGCTGCTGTTCAGACTCCGGCGGGAGAGAACTTGCTGAATGATGACGACAACCACTCAAAAGCACTGTAAAAAGTATGAAAAACCCCACGTATCCTCTTATCTTTCTCATCTTGCCGTATCCTTCTTCAAAGTAGTGCTATTATAGCATATTTTATCAGCGCTCTGTATCACACAAGCGCAAACCATACCTAATAGACTATCTTAACCTCTCTTTACCAGGATTTAGTCAGAATCGGATCTCTTCATCGCAAAAAAGAGTGCCAGCTTCTCCAGCAGTATGTTTTGTTGCTGAATCTGCTGTTCGAGGTGCTTTATTTGAAGCGAATTTTTCAGTGACGCTACATCGTAGTCGGTTTTCGTACCGGCACGATACTGGGCATGGGTGAAACGGTAGAGCGCATCGTAGCGTTTGATCATGCGCTCTGAGACAGCGATCATCTTCTTTCCGGCGGTAATGGCGGCAAGGTGTTTGGCATACTCCTCTTCCAACTCTTTTTTGCGATCCTCTCTGGCGACTTTGCTGCTCATATAAGCCAGTTTGTTGGACTCGATATCTTTTTTCATATTGAAATCGAGCGGCATACTCAGCTGGATACCGTAACCGTACTCATCCCCGTCGTAGTTCTGAAAATCCCCGCGAAATCTGCTGTATCCGTAGTTGCCGTTGACGCTTACTCTGGGAAGATAGGAGGCGCGGACGGTTTTGTATCTGGCGCGGTCGCTTTCGATCTGCTTCTCATACCGGAGCAGCTCCAGATTGCGACGCAGAAAATCCTCTTTGTCCACCAGCGGTACCGGGGGTATTTTCAGTGCGTCAAGCGACTTTGTGCCGTAAAGCTTTTTCAGCTCATAGATCTCCGCCGATCGGGCGTTTTCGAGTGTGATGAGCCGGTTTTCCGCCTGATCGACCTGTAACATGACGCGGCTCAGTTCGCTGATGTCCGCATCACCTGACTTATAGCGCTCTTTGACGACAT
>QNZT01000110.1 GCA_003978455.1 Sulfurospirillum sp. | reverse complement strand
AAACTGATCATCCGTGCGCAGCAGCAGGCGGTCTATGATCATGAAAACAAGGGGCATTTCGGGCTGGGGTTTGAACATTATACCCACTTCACTTCGCCTATCCGGCGTTACAGCGATCTGATCGTCCACCGGTTGCTGCGCGCCATCAAACAGCACGACGAAAAGACGCAGAAGTTTATCCTGCAGGATATCGAGTAAGCGAACTGGAGCGTGAAGCGGCGAAAGTGGCGTGGGACTTTATGGACAGAAAGTATGCGCGCTATGCCGCAAAACATCAGGGTGAAGCGTTCAAAGCGCGTATCACCGATGATGAACGCACCCCGATAGCCCACTTTGAAGAGGGGCTTCTGATCGGAGCCAGGGCATTTCTGCTCGACCACGATGTCGATCTCTTCGCTGATGTGAAAGTTGAGATCGTCGAAGTACATATCCCCGCGGCAAAAATCATCGGCAAGATATCGGAGTGGCTCGAAAAAGATGTATAAAAGGGATCTCGACACGCTGATCGCGCAGGGAAAACTTCCCTCCGCGCTGCTGCTTTACGGTGAACCGTTTTTTACCGACTTCTACGCCAAAAAAATCCTGCCGCTCTGGGCTGAGAAAGAGCATATCCTCTCCTTCTATTTTGACGAATATCACTTTGAGAGTGCCAAAAACCACATCTCCCAGCCTTCGCTTTTCGGGGATGTGAGCGTGCTCTATATCCGCAGCGACAAAAAGATTCCCAAAAAGGAGCTCGATGCACTTGTCGCAATGACACAGAAAAATCCGAGTAGTTACTTTTTGCTTCACTTCAGCGGGGATGACCGTGTCGCCAGGGATATCGCCAAATCGTTTACGAAGAAAAAAGGCGGGGATTTCGTGCGCTTCTTCAAACCCAATATGGGTGAAGCGATCGCTTTCATGAGGGAAGAGGCAAACCGTTTGCAGCTACAGATCGAAAACTTTGCGCTTCAGCATCTCTTCGTGTTGCAAAACGAAGAGCTCTCGCTCTGTATGAATGAACTGGAAAAACTCTCCCTGCTGGGCAAACCGGTCACCGTTTCCGATATTGACACCCATGTGTACGGCATGGGAAGCCTCTCTCTAGACACATTTATCATGAAGCTGTTGCAAAAAGAGGATATCAAAGAGGATTTGATGCGAGTTCTGGATGGTGCCGGAAGCGATGAGATACGCATCATCAATGCCATCACCGCCTATGTCACACAGCTGATGATGTTTCATATCTACATCAAAGTGCACGGGCGCTACGATGCGGTGGAGATTTTGGGGTATCCGCTGCCGCCCCAGCTGGTCAAGGAGCGTGCGGCGATGAGTATCAAGTTCAAATTGCCGCTCTATAAAAAACTGCTGGAGCACCTGCTTTCATGTGAACATGCACTCAAATATGCACAGCAGATCGACAAAAACAGTTATCTAATCTCTTGTTTAATAAAACTTCAAACATTTTTATAGTAGAATCGCGATCACCTCAAATCAGAGGACAAATAACCTTGCTCTTTTTGTCGAAAAAAGAGCTTGAAAACCACAAGGAGAAATCAGATGAGACATTATGAACTACTGTTCGTGTTAAAGCCGACTCTGACGGAAGAAGAGACACAGGAACGTTTCGAATACGTCAAGGGAATTTTAGAGAAAAACGGTTGCGAAATCGCAAGCATCAATGACATGGGTGTCAGAAAACTTGCCTACGAAATTGAGAAATTCGAGAGAGGACACTACTACGTTATCTACTACAAAGCCGATCCGGCAGTGATCGATGAGATCCTGAGAAACCTCAGATTCACCGAAGAAGTGATCAGATTTTTAAATGTAAAATATGTCAACAAAGGTGAGATCGCCAACTGGGAAAAACTGGTCAAGGGTACATTTAACAAAAAAGAAGAGCAACCGGCACCAAAAGAGAGTGAAGCTGCGGCAGAAGCACCTGCGGCGACAGAAGCTACCGAAACAAAAGAAGAGAGTGCTGCTGAATAAGCAAAGGATAATTTCATGTTCAATAAAGTGATACTTGTGGGCAATCTCACAAGAGATATAGAGCTTCGCTATACCCCCAGTGGTACCGCAGTCGGAAATACCGGCATCGCTACCAGCAGAAAGTTTAAAAGCGCCGACGGTCAGCAAAAAGAGGAGGTCTGTTTTGTGGATCTTACCTTTTTCGGTCGTACCGCGGAAATCGCTAACCAGTACCTTCGCAAAGGTTCCAAAGTTTTAGTCGAGGGGCGTCTGAAATACGACACATGGGAAGACCAGAACGGTGGAAAGCGAAGCAAACACTCTATCACAGTAGAGAACATGACGATGCTCGACTCCAAAGGAAGCAATCCCGGCGGAAACCAGGGTGGATATCCACAGCAGGAGAACTTCGGCGGCGGTCAGCAGAGCGGCGGATATCAGCAAAACACAGCGCCTGCGCCACAGCAGAACAGCTACAATGCACCGCAAAGCACACCGGCACCGCAGGAAGAGAAGATTCCGGAGATCAATCTGGATGACGACGAAATCCCGTTTTAGGGTTTCATGAAGAGACTATATTAAGATACGATAAGGAATATAAAATGGCAGAAAGAAGAAAATATTCAAAAAAATATTGCAGATACTGTGAAGCGAAAGTCGATTTTTTAGACTATAAAAATCCAAGCGCTTTTAAATTTTCACTCTCAGAGAGATACAAAATCATGCCAAGGCGTTTGACAGGAAACTGTAAAAAACATCAGGAGATGGTAGAGCAGGCGATCAAAAGAGCAAGACATGCGGCGATCGTACCATATGTGGCCAGCAGAAAGAAAGTGATCGACAATCCTTTCGCAGATCTGAAATAGCCAGAGATACCATTAAGTTGACGCATTTGGAACAAAGTCCCAAATGCTACGCTAACGCTATGTTCTGCTCAGCGCAGGGCTCACGCGCAGATGAACCGCGCTTGAATTGTCTTAAGGACAATGATTTTGCATATATTCGCTTACAGGGAAGAACCCCTGTAAGTACTTACCTCCGAAATATCTTCAAATAGTTTAACTTTATTATTTTTATTACAACTTATCTTTACTTTTAATTTAAATTAAGCTAAAATATCCTTTTGCAAAGGAAAAAAAGCCATATGGAAGTCAAAAAGCCCAACGAGATCAGCAGTGAACAGCACACTCTGTTTGTCAGAACTGTTCCTGAAAGCAAACGTGTACTGGATCGTAAAAAACATATTTACCAGTATCGCCCCAAATATAAAATCTATACACTATATATAGAACGCTTCAAGGAGTTGAAGAGGGGACTGCACTCTGTTTTCAACGAGTTGCGTCAGGCTGGAAATGAGGATATACTGGAGATTCGCATCAACTCCGGCGGCGGATCGGTCAATGAAGGGTTGCAGTTTTACAATCTCATGAGAGAAAAATTTCCCAAACGTACCCACGCCTACCTCGACAACCACGGTTACAGTATGGGCGCGCTACTTTTTTGTATGGCGGATCGCAGGGTGGTCTATCCCTATTCGGATCTGATGTTTCACAACTACTCCTGGGCTGTCAGCGGAAAAGGTACAGAGATCAAAGTACGACTCGACCACAAAGACAGACTGCTTCGTAAATTTTTCAAAGATATGATTGTCGAAAAAGGCTTTTTAAGCGATGACGAATTTGAAGAGATGATCATTGGCAAAGATTTTTGGATGGATGTCGAAGAGATGTGTAAACGCGGCGTCGCCACCCACGTCGTCTATCGTCATGAAGAGATCAAAGCGAAAAAATACCTCAAAATCCTAAAAAAAGAGAGAATGCAAGAGCAGGGTGAAGAAGACTAATCTATTTTTTATAGCCTCTTATCTGGGATCAATAGACTCATAAACTGTGTAATCTCTATTTTTTGATTATATTGATGGGCATAGATCGGACAGACTTACCCCTCTACAAAAAACTCCGCCTCAATGCACTCTTCATCTGTTTCGGGGGTGTTTTTTTCGAGTTCTTCCTGGACATCTACATAGTAGTCTTTGTGTCCGAGTAGCATGGTTTCTGTGCCTGTGGTGAAGATGTACTCATACTGTTTGAGTTGCGGGTTCTTTTTGACCATTTCTGAGTATCGTCCGATAAATCCTTCCACATGACCACCTTCGTTGGTGATACGGTCTGCAAAAAGGTTGCCTTTGAGATAGCTTGTGTTGAGGAGTTTGATCTGTTTACAGATGATATTGCCTTGGATCTTTCCGCCTGTGCTGATATTTTTGGCTTCTATGTTGGCTTCTATGTTGGCGTCTTTATGTACGAAAAGCCCGCCGCAAGCGATATTGCCCTTCATGGTTCCTTTAAGAAGTATCTTATTCGCCTTGATGTGACTGAGGCTACGGGAGTTTTCGAGCAGTTCTAAAGAGTCGCATAAAATATTTCCCTGGCAGATGCCGCTGCTGATGATCTGTTTTGCTTGTATCTTTCCGTTGACTCTGCCGGTTTCACCGATGATAACGACATTGTTTACTTTGACGTCACCGTAGATCGTTCCGTCGATGTGGATGGAGTCGTTGCCCACAAATCCGCCTCTTGAGTATGTGCCACGGGTGATGATCGTCGCTGTGCTGAAATACTCTTGTTTGCGTTTTCTCTTTGAAAATAGTGCCATATTTTTCCCTCTTTACGTTATGACTGATGCGCCTAAATCGACCGTTTCAGATTTTTATGAATTTTCTTCGCTTCTAAAAAAATAGTTTTTCGGGACGATTATAGTCCTATCAAATTATGACAAAGAGAAGGGAAAATCATGGGAAAGAGCTCAGCGTCTGCATCTGCATTTTTGAGACTTTTGCTGCTTACATTTTGTGCGGTCGGTCTGCTGTACGGCAGGGAAGTCAATATCGTCGAAGGATTGCCGTATGTCGATGTAGATGTCAATGGAGAAAATATACGTATAGAGCGTATTCAAGATACTTCGCACAAGTTGAAAAACAGTTACACCAAGACGTCGAGACCTACACCGCCGTTTACGATCCAGCCTTTTACGCCGATCAAAGGGGTGCGTACGGTGACGGAACTGGATGTGATCTATTTTATCAGAGATAAAGTGAGTGAAAACGAAGGGTTGCTGATCGACGGCAGGATGCCCAGGTGGTACCGAAACGGTACGATACCCGGAGCGCTGAATATCCCCTTTTCTATGTTCGCACAGCATCAGGAAAATCCTTATGTAGACCAGGTTTTTACCATCTTCGGTGCAGAGCTGGATGAGGATGGGTGGCATTTTGACGATGCGCAGGAGTTGCTGGTGTTTGACAACGGTCCATGGTGCCAGCAGGGTGTGACGCTGATGAAACATCTCATTGCATTGGGCTATCCAAAAGATAAGATACGCTACTACCGCGGGGGTATGCAGTATTGGCAGATTTTGGGCCTGACGACGATCAAACCCAAAGAGGGTGTTTCATGAAGCATCATGTAAAACGAAATGTGATGATATGGCTTCTGGCAACACTCTTGTTGATGCCATCGCTATTTGCATTGACGTCCAAAGAGTCGGCGATGAGTATCGATTTGGCGGGAAAACAGCATATACTGATACAACGTATGGTAAATGACCTGCAACTGATCTCAAAAGGGATCGATACCAAAAACAGCCGTGCCGATTTGCTGCTAAGCGCAAAAGAGTTTGAGACGATTTTGCACGGTCTGCAAAAAGGCGATAAGTCACTGCATCTTCAGGCGACAAAGCTTCCTGCGATCAAGAAGGAGTTGCAAAAGGGGGAGCGACTCTGGAAAGAGATCAAGCCGTCGATGCGTAAACCACCCGAAAATCCGAAACTACTGACAGAAATGATCTCCCGGCTCAAAATGCTACAGGTCACGATGGACAAAGTGGTCAAAAAGTATGAGAAGTCGATTCAGAGAGAGAAACAGGCTCTGGCGCTCTCCTCTTTAGTCAAGAGCTTCATGAAACAGAAAAAGAGTGAAAACCATGTGGTCAATCTCGCCGGAAAGCAGCGTATGCTGACACAGAAGATGACGAAACTGGCACTGCTGGTAACGCTCGGGATCGACAAAGAGGCGAACAAAAAGCGGTTGCAGCAGGCGGCGGCGCTTTATGCAAAGACGCTGGAGGGGTTTGCCAAAGGTGATTCAGCACTGGGGCTGGAGGCGGCGAAGAGTCCGGAAGTGGTCGCTTATCTGAAGGAAGTGAATGCCGCATGGAAGCCTTTTTCGCAAAATATCCAAAAGATCATCGGCAGCGGGGGAAAAGATACCAAAGCGCTTGGCTATGTGGTCAGACACAACGAAGCGCTGCTGAAAAAGTCGCACCATCTGGTACAGCTTTTCAAAAAAAGCGGCGGGAAAAAGAGTTTTATGGAAAAGGCGAGGCTCAATATTGTCGATATAGCAGGCAGACAGCGTATGCTGACACAGAAGATGACCAAAGAGAAGCTGCTCATACTGGCGAAAGTCTCGCCGAAGCAAAACGACAAAAAGCTTCATGAAACGATCGGTCAGTTCGACAGTGCGCTGAAGATGCTGGTTGCGGGTGATGCATCGCACAGGATACCCAAACCCTCCAACGCGAAGATGATCGCGCAGTTGCGGCGGGTATCGGGTCTGTGGGAGAAGCTCAAGCCGATTTATTTGCAGAAAAAAACCGGCAAAAAAGCCCTCAGCGCGATCGTTCAGGGCAATCCGGTCTTGTTGAAAGAGATGAACAAAGCAGTACATATCAGCGAAGTGGTCGCGGATTATTAAGGAGAGATAATGAAAAGTGTAGTGGTGATGGCAGTGGTTGCGATGATGGCGTGTGGTACATTGTGGGCAGATGAACAGAAGGATGATTTACCGGTCGAGATTACACCTGATCTCTCTTCTCTTCATGTAAACCATAAGGGGCAGAAGGTGAAAGTGGCGCGTATTCAGGATACGACCAACCGGCAGACGGCTGACTATACCGAAACACCCAGGGAGTGTCCGCCGTTTTGTATCCACCCAAAAGCACTCAGTATGATTATTCAGGACAATTTTGTTTTGTTAAAAAAGATGCACAAAACGGTACAAAGTGTTGAAACGGTCGGGGATTATTAAGGAGAGATGATGAGAAGCGTAGTAGCAGCGGCAGTGGCTGCGATGCTGGCGTGCAGTATATTGCCGGCAGATGAACTGAAGGATGAACTGCTGGTCAAGATCACGCCTGATATCCCCTCTCTTTATGTAAACCATATGGGACAGAGAGTGAAAGTGGCGCGTATTCAGGATACGACCAACCGGCTGACGGATGATTATACCAAAACATCCAGGGCGTGTCCGCCGTTTTGTATCCACCCGACAAAAGTGGACGAAAAAGTGGAGACTATCGGTGAAGTGGAGATGGCGCATTTTCTCAAAGAGAAGGTCAATACCTCTAAAGGTGTCGTGATTGATGCACGTCTCAAAAGCTGGTATGAACTGGAAACGATACCATCCGCGATCAACATCCCTTTCCCGGTGATGGAAGATGGAACGAAAGAGACTGCAAAGAGGGTGTTTCGTCTGTTGGGTATGAAAGTGAAAAAGGATGGTAGCTGGGATTTTTCCAAAGCCAAAGAGTTGGCGGTTTTCTGCAACGGTGTCTGGTGTGACCAGTCACACAGATTGATAGCGGGGATGCTCAGATACGGCTATCCGGCACAGAAGATCTACTATTATCGCAGCGGTTTTCAGGGGTGGAAACTGCTTGGGCTGACAACGGTCGTACAAAAAGAGAATCTAAAGTGAAAGGGTAAGAGATGTTTGGTAAAAAAGAGAGAATCGAAGACGATTTTATGTCATACGGTTCCGGACATGGAGAGAGAAAAAAGGCAGGTGAAGGCGGCCCCCTTTCAAAGATGATACAGCTGCTTTTGGTGGTAGCGTTGCTGGGTCTTGTGGGGTTTTTGGGACTGTTCGGGTATCGTTATCTGCAAAAGGGTGAGGGGCAGAGTTTGCAAAAAGAGCCGGCAGAGGTTGTACACTCAGATGTAAGCACTCCTGCTCCTGTGGCAGAACCTGCACAGCGTACTGTTACCCAAAGTCAAAGTGCAGATGCTCCCAAAGAGAGGATCTACACACAAGAAGAGATGCAGCAGATCGTGAAGATGCTGATGTCTCAGATGCAAAACCAAACCAGCAACGGTGTAAAAGTGTCACAGCCGCATACGGCAGAGAGAACGCCGCAGACCAAAAATCTGAAAACCGCAAAAACGGTTCCTGCACAAAATGGAGCGAATGATGCAGACCAACTCGTAGCTGCCCTGAATCTGGCGGAAGTCGATCAAATAGAGGATATCGAAGAGGAACTCTCCGCTGAACTTAAAAACGCAGAGCAGGTGAAGGCAAAACGTACGCAAAAAGAGAAAAAAGTCGATCACTACAATCGGGTTGTCGTCGGCAAAAGCGCCAACAGCTACGATAATCTGGCAAATCTTTCACTGCAAATCGGTCACATCGTAAACGACATGAAGACGAAAAATGGTAAGCATTCCGGGTATCGGTCTTCGATCAAAAAAGAGGTCTCGACCCGGGTTGCCGAGACAAGGGTGGTGGTTGTCAAAAAGGGAGATACCCTCTCCAAAATCGCCAGAAGGGTCTATGGAAAAGCGATGGCGTATACTCGTATCCTCAAGGCAAATCCGGATTTGATCAAAAACCCGAACAATATCTATATCGGGCAGCGTCTGCGTGTACCGATCTATAAAAAACAAGGAAGATGAGATGAAAAAGCGAGATGAACAGAAGAAGTACAGACTGATCACACGGAGTGATTTTGACGGGATCGTCAGTACCGCACTTCTGCAAAAGCTTGATCTGGTGGATGAGGTGCTTTATGTCCACCCCAAAGAGGTACAGGATGGTAACATCGCAGTGAATGAGAACGATATCGTCACAAATTTACCCTATGTGGAGAATGCGTTTATGGCATTTGACCATAAAATGGAGCGACCGGAGAAGATGAAACTCAACAAAAACCATGCGGTTTTTACCGATCTGGGCTCTGTTTCGGAAGTGGTATTTGCGTATTACGGCGGCAGGGAAGTGTTCGGTGAAGAGATGTTGCCTCTGATCGAAGCTGCAAACAAGTCGAAATCCGCCGCATTTACCAAATCGGAAGTGCTGTCGCCGCAGGGCTGGGATCGTCTGATCTTCTTGACAGATCCGCGTAGCGGACTGGGGCGTTTCAGAGAGTTTCGTATCTCCAACTATGGGCTGATGCAACTTTTGCCTGAATTATGTCTGGAGGGCGATATCGATGCGATACTGGCGCATCGGGATGTCGCGGAGCGTGTAGCGGTCTGTGATCGCTATCGTGAAGCGTTTGTGGAGCAGCTACGCCGCTGTACGAAGGTAGAAGGGGATGTGGCAGTGATCGATCTCAGGGATGAGGAGACGATCTATCCGGGCAACCGTTATATGGTCTATGCACTCTTCCCGGAGGTCTCGACATCGATCCATATCCTCAACGGTGTGAAAAACAAAAATAGTGTTTTCGCACTCGGAAAGTCGATTTTCAACGACAGCAGCCGCAGTGATCTGGATCAGATCGTTAGAGGATTCGGAGGCGGCGGTCATGCGGATGCTGCTACCTGTCAGGTATCTCATGAAGAGAGTGAATCGGTACTGACGAAGCTTTTACATGATATGCAGGCGGTTTCCCGCAAGGAGGAGCTATGCGAAACAGACTGATGATCACGATCAGTGATGTACGCGGTTCCAAACAGTATACCGTTCATCAGCTGATCCGAAAAATGGCGATCTGGGTGGTTCTTGGTATCATAGCGCTTTTTGTCGTGGGTGTCGTCTTTATCCGGGTGCTCTCCTCCAAAGTCGATGCACTCGATGAAAAGAGACAGCAGTACAAAGAGATCCAGCAGTATCTGCTGGTTGAAAACGGCAAACTGCAAAAGACCAAACATGAACTCATAAGCTATATATCGGACAAAGAGCATGAACTCAAACGGATGAATTCACAGCTTTCTGAAATTGAGAAAATTATCGGTTTGACACCGGCTGTAGATGATGCGTTCGACAACCGTGTTGCGCGTGCAAAAGAGAAGAGTATGGAACATATCAAAGCTGCACGACTCTCTGTCGCGGAGCTCTCTTTGCTAAACGAGAGTATTCCGACGGGTATGCCGTTGAAAAAGTACAAACGTTTTTCCGACGGGTTCGGGTACCGGATGCATCCTGTGTTTAAGGGGGAGCGTATCTTTCACTTTGGGCAGGATATCGCAGTAAAAATGGGTACGCCTGTCTATGCACCGGCTGATGGTGTTGTGGAGTATGCAAAAAAGAAGGGTGGTTACGGGAAGTTTCTGTTGATCAACCATTCGTTCGGGTTCAAAACCGGTTACGGGCATCTTTCACGCTATGCTGTCAAAGAGGGGGACTATGTCTCTAAAGGTGATCTTGTCGCTTATACGGGCAATACCGGCAGAAGTACGGGACCGCACTTACACTATGAGGTGCGCTATCTCTACAAGTGGCTCGATCCGATGGATTTTATCAAGTGGTCGCCCAAAACATACCAGGCGGTGATGCGCAAGGTGAGACCGGTGCACTGGGATGCGCTTCTGGCACAGCTCAGGAAGCGCTACGATCTTCGAAATGAGAAGGTGGCGCTGGCAGTCGCGCCGTAATATTTACTTTTTGGTCAGATTGCCCATGATGCCGCGGATCGCCGACTGGAGATCTGCGGGATAGACGACAAATTTACTGTTGGGTGACTGGCTCATCTTCTCCAGTGTGTTGATATAGCGGTCTCCGAGCAGAAACATCGTCGGCAACTCTTTGTCGGTGATCGCTTCGGAGACATTTTTGATCGCCTGTGCGGAGGCTTCGGAGAGGGCGACTTGTGCTTCTGCCTCTTTTTTTGCCGCCTGGAGCTTTCCTTCCGCTTCGAGTATCATCGCGTTTTTGTTTCCTTCCGCGCGTGTCTCTATGGCACGTCTTTCACGCTCCGCCGCTGCTTGCTGCTCCATCGCCTGCTGCATCGATCCCGACGGGGTGATATCCTGAATCTCCACCGACTTGACGGTGATACCCCAGTCCGCCACATCGTCGATGATCTGCTCTTTGAGTCTGTTTTTGATGACATCACGGTTGGAGAGGGCTTCGTCGAGTTTCATCTCACCGATGATCGAACGCAGTGTCGTGGTGATGAGGTTCTGGATGGCAAGTCTGAAATCCTCCACACCGTAGAGTGCGTTTTTGGGATCGGTCACACGGATAAAGGCGACGGCATTGGTCAAGATGACGGCATTGTCTTTGGTGATGACCTCTTGCTGTTCGATATCGAGGATGATATCTCTGGTTGAAATCTTCTCCCGTACTGTATCGATAAAAGGGATGATGATGTTTAGTCCCGGTTTAAGTGTCGAGTGATACTTCCCGAGTCTCTCTACTATCCACTCTTCTCCCTGCGGTACAATTTTGATCCCTGAAAACAGGATAAATAAAACGACGACCAGCAATACGATTAACAGTTCCATATCTATCTCCTTCTCCTTTTGACTTTGAGCATATTGCCCATGGCTTCTGTGCAGATGACTTTTTCACCCACCTCTATCTTTTCGTCGGCAGTGACGACCCATTCGCTGCTGCCCAGTACCGGTGCTTCAAATCTGGCACGTCCGCGACCGAACGGTTCGACAGCCTCGGTGACGATACCCTCGGTACCCATATCTTCATGAGACTCCCCCTTGGTGGTCTTCTTTTTCGGTTTGTACTTTTTCAGCCAGATGTAGAGAAAGAGTACCGAAAGCACGATCCACCAGAAGAGTTGGGTTGCAAAGTGTATCGAAAAGACCCACTCCAGTACGGCTACGACTATCGCTGCCAGACCGAACCAGATGATCACAAAAGAGGGTACGACGATCTCAGCGGCGACGAGGATCAGACCGAATGCCATCCAGTGCCACCAGAGCGGGGTGGTGAAAAGAGTCTCCATCATGTTCCTTTATCTTATATTGAACCCTCTGAATAATTTGCTGCTCGAACAACATCTGCAACGGTAGGGTCAAAACGGAGTTTTGGGGTACCCGCCGTGAAGCCGTTTGAGAGAAGTAAATTATTCAGAGGGTTCTATCGGAACTATTATAACACAATCTCGAAAATATTATAGCCATCTTCATGACGATACCCCAGTTTCGCGCCGTGGATATTGAGGATGGAGTTGACGATATAGAGCCCGAGTCCGAAACCGCTGTTTTTCTTCTCCTCCTGCGAAAAGGGTTCGGTGTAGTAGGAGAGGGGGTATTTGAGAGGTTCACCTTTGGAAAGCACTTCGATCTTTTTGGGTGTGGCACGGATGATGGCTTTGCGGTCGGGGCTGAATTTGACAGCATTGTCGATCAGGTTTTTGAGCACCAGCGCAAAGTGATCGGGATCGACGGTGATGCGGAAGTTGCTGTACTCCTTGACGATACAGTCCCCTTCGCAAAGCAGCAGTTTTTTCGCTCTCTCCACCAGTGCGTCGAACGATACGATCTGCGGATGGAGGGTGATGTTTCTGGAGGTCAGTTTCTCCACCTGTGCCAGCTCTGTGATGATCTCGTTCATCCGCTCAAACGACTTGATCAGCAGCTGTTTGTCCTCAAAGTCGTCGATACTCTCCGCCAGAATCCGCCCTTTGGTGATGGGGGTCTTGAGTTCATGCATCATATTTCTCATGAAGAGATTTTTGGACTCCATCTGCTCTTTGAGGGAGTGGATTGCTTTTTTGAAAGTGGCGGCGATTTTGCCGATCTCGTCGTTTCCGTACTCTTTGATATGCAGGTCGAGTTCTCCGTCGGCGAACTTCTGCACTTCTGCGTCCAGCTCTTTGAGCGGGGAGAGTTTTTTGCGCAGGATGGTATAAATAAAGGTTAAAATACCGCTGAAAAGCGCCAGCAGGAGCAGGGCGATCTTGCGTTTGTAGGGGCGTGACTTGAGGTCTTTGAGCATCAGGTTGTAGCCCAGACTCTGGACGTAGATGTAGTGCTCTTTGCCTCTCTCGTAGATACGTACACGACCGAAGACCGTGTTTTTGATATAGAGTAGTTTGGCGTTCTGGAGGATGTCGAGACGCTCTTTGGGATCTTTGATAAGTGCTACGTTGAAGTGTTTGTAGCGTTTTTCGAGATCCCGGTTGTTGGGCAGAAACTGCAATCCCGAGAGAAAAGCGTCGGCGATGAGACTGTAGCGCTGCTGCTCCTGCTCCGCGTAACGCTCTTTTTCCATCTTGTCAAAGAGCAGAAAAGTCGAGATCACACTTACAAACGCGATCACAAAGATCATGTTGATAAATGCGATGATCGAAGTGTTTCTCATGAAGGGTGTTAACTGTTTTTCTGAGGTGGACAGAGCAGCTGGTAGCCGACACCTCTGACCGACTTGATGTACGCGTGGTCGGGATCGTGTCTGGCTATCTTGCTGCGGATTTTGGAGACCATGACATCGACATTTTTGTAGCTGCTGTCATCGCTGATAAAATCACTCTGGTAGATGATATCCGCCCGGGAGACGACGCCGTTTTTGTGTTTGATGAGGGCATTGAGTATGTCAAACTCCGCAGGGGTCAGGGAGAGGGGTTCCCCTTTGAAGGTGATCATCATCCCATCTTCGTTGACTTCAAAGATCTTCTCCTGCTCCGCCTTTTTCTCCTCGACACGGTTGTGGCGGCGCAGGATCGATTTGATCCGTGCTTCGAGTTCTCTGGGGTTGTAGGGTTTGGGCAGGTAGTCGTCCGCACCCCGCTCCAGACCGACCACTTTATCGACGATATCGTCGCGGGCGGAGGAGATGATCACCGGGATGTCGGAGACCTTTCGTATGCGCTGCAATAGCTCCAGTCCGTCCATCCCCGGCAAGGTCAGGTCGAGGATCAGCAGCTCGTAGTCTCCGATCTCCAGCTTGGAGAGTCCTATGTAGGGATCTTCGGCATTGGTGACGTCGATGTCGAACTTTGCGAGATATTTGGTGATGATCTCGGCGAGTTCCGGATCATCTTCGATCATCAATACCTTGATCATGAAGGACTCCTTTTGGCTATTTGATCACCAGCATCAAAATCGTACCGTATCGGTTGACATAGATACGTTTCGGCTGACGTTTGTATTTTTGCAGGGCTTTTTGCAAGTCCTGGATAGAGTTGACAGTATCGTCTTCTATCTGGATTATAACATCTCCCGCTTGAAAACCTACCTTCTCCGCTTTGGACATAGGCTTGATATCTTCGATCAGCACACCCTCGATATAGGGTGGTATGCGGTACTGGTAACGGATCTGTCCGGAGAGCGGTACGATACGCATACCCTTGAAGATCTCTTCAGTGTCTTTGTCCAGTTCGAGTGCATCTCTGGAAGCCAGAACCGCAGAGATGTTCATATCTTTTTTGTCACGCTCTATACCGAGTGCAACCTTCTGATGCGGTTTATAAGAGGCGATCTTCTGTTTCAGTTCTGTGGCATTGCGTACTTTTTTACCATTTACATCAAATATAAGATCCCCACGTTTGAGACCCGCTTTCTCCGCCGGTGAACTGGACTCGACACTCAGCACCACGGCACCTTTTTTATGGTTGTAGACACTTTTGTACTCTTTGGTCACATCAGAGATGCTCACACCGATATAGCCGCGTGTTACTTTGCCGTTGTCGATCAGGTGGGTGGTGATGTTTTTGACCATATCTACGGGGATGGCAAAACCGATACCGTTGTTGCCTCCGCTTCGGGAGATGATGACCGAGTTGATCCCGATCAGCGCCCCGCGGCTGTCCACAAGCGCCCCGCCGGAGTTACCGGGGTTGATGGAAGCGTCTGTCTGGATAAAGTTCTCATACTGGTTGATCCCGACGCGGTTTTTGTTGAGTGCCGAGATGATCCCCTGTGTCACACTCTCACCCACACCGAAGGGATTTCCGACAGCAAAGACGACATCGCCCACCTGGAGTGAAGAGGCGTTTGCCAGCTTGATCGCTTTGAGTTCCTTTTTTGGTTCGATCTTGATGACGGCGAGATCGGTCTCTTTGTCGGTACCGATCAGTTTCGCTTTGTACTCATCCTGTGAGTCGGGGAGGGTGACGGTGATGTCGTCGGCATTTTCAACGACATGGTTGTTGGTGACGATATAACCGTCTTTTGTCAGGATGACGCCAGATCCCAGCGCGTGCGGTTTCGCACGATCGGGCATAGGTAAGGGATAGTAGGGTGCGTAACCGCCTCCCATATTTTGGATGTTTTTTGTGGTGGAGATATTGACCACACTTTTGACGACATCTTTGATCCCTTCATGAAAGGAGAGTACCTCATCTGCGCTGACAGGTGTGATATGTTTTGGATTGGGGTTTGCTAAGTTGAAGTCCACTGCCTGCGCACCGAGTGCGACCACAAACAGTGATGTAGCTGCCAGAAATTTTTTCATATATTTTTTCCTTTTATCAAAATTATTGACACTGCAAGTATAAACGATGAGGATTAACTAAAAATAAATAAGAATTAATAATGGGTTAACAATGGGCAGTATAATGTTTTTTTGCCTGTAGCAGGAAACACGGGGTGTTCCTGAACAGGCGGAGCAGTGTTTGTTCCCAAACATACTATGTCTTGTGCAACAGACTTTTTAGCCTGACTATTATCGTTATCAGTGGAGTTTCTCTTTGAGTGCTTTGGCATCCTTGACGAAGTCGATCGCTTTGACGGTTTTGTTTTCGAGTGTGACGATCATGATATCCTCTTCATGAGAAGGATTTTTGAACATATTTGCGATCTTCTCTTCATAGATCAGCAAAACGGGATATCGACTCTTTCTCAGGTCAGGCATGGCAAAAGCATTTCGGATGATGGTAGGCATAGGGTGGATATCTGCGACATACTCCGCTTCGTGTGTGAGTAGAAAATCTGCAGGCTGCTCTTTGAGGAAGTTTCGTACGACATGAGAACTCGCTTTGGCAAATGTCATGATGAGTTTGCTTGTACCTGCTTCAAGTGTGTGTGATTTGTCGAACTGATCGGGAAGGGTGAAGTCCACTTTGGAACCGACTTTCAGAGGGGCGGGCTCAACACTTGCGCTGTATTTGCTGCTATCATAGTTGCTTTTTGCATTGATCGCGGCAAAGATACCGCCTGCGATGACGATGAGGGCAAGTAAACTTAAAATAATCTTTTTCATGAGAGTATTCCTTTTTAAATTAAAATTTGAAAAAGGATTGTAGCATAAAAAAGTAAGTTTTCAATAATAGAAGATAGAGTTTGAAAGAGATAAACCGGCAAAAGCCGGTTTAGGATGTTAGAGTCTTGACTCGTAACGTCTGAGGATGTAGAGTTTTTTAAGCATCTTTTTCTTTGCAGCGATTTTCTGCTTTTTACGCTTCTCGGTTCCTGTTTCAAAGAACTTTCGCGCTCTTTTTTCAGTAACGATCAAGTTTCTGTCAGTCTGCTTTTTAAACTTTCTGTAAGCCTCTTCAAATGATTCGTTTGGTTTTACAACGATTCCCGGCATCTGATATCACCACCTTCCGTGTGAGTTTGGCGTGGATTATAGCATAAGATGCTGAAAGGAAGGTTATAATAGACGACACTCTCATCAGTTTTATTACATGAAGTAGAGAATGGCTTGTGTTCGTTTGCATAAAAGCGAGAGTCGACTCTATCTGGTATAATGTCATAAACGAAAGGATACAGCGATGAAGACTAAAATATTTGTTATACTCTTATCTTTTACTCTCTTTTTTACGGGATGTGTCAATAAAAGTGTCGGTTTTGATTATCCGGGACAAATGCAGCAAACTTCCTATGCACAGGAATCCTCTCTAGGGGAAAAAGTCCTGATAGGTACGGC
>QNZT01000066.1 GCA_003978455.1 Sulfurospirillum sp. | reverse complement strand
TACTTTTTGTCAAATGTCGTCAAAAAGGAGCTGAGTATCAGCTGGCTTGCGGCGACGATGTAGTTCCTCTCTTTTATCCTTTTTACAGCATCCATATTGTCTCTGTTTACTATCTATATGTAACCAATCAAAACAGTTTATGTTGCTTAACCTGTGATTCTATTTTGGCAATACGTTATGAATATTTAATCTAATATGCTAGAATCGTAAAACTTGTGAATAGAGAGGTATATATGGCAGATTTGGAAGCACTGAAAGAGGAGTACATCGACCATATGATGAACCCCCGAAACTACGGGAAGATCGAAGCGCCGGACGCGATGGGGATCGGTAAAAATCCGTTCAATAACGAGATGGTGGAGATCTACCTCCGGCTCGATGGCGATCTCATCAAAGAGATCAAGTTCATGGCGATCGGATGTATGAGTACGATCGTTACCGGTTCGATTTTTACCGATATGCTGGTCGGCGAGACTATACAGGAAGGAGAGCATGTGGCGGAGGAGTTTATCGCCAATCTGGTCAATGCTCCCGAAGAGCAGAGAGCGTGCGGCGAGATGGTAGCAAAAGCGTTTTTGGCGGCGCTGGTCAATCTGGATCACCGAAGAAGCGGCAAAGAGGAAGACTCTTATACATTAATCATTAGCGGAGACTGTGTAACCGATGAGCAAAAATAGACTATTTCAACAAAAACATGAACTTTGGCTGGCAGTGCTGTTTGGATCTTTTTCGATCGCAGATGCGGAGATAGCGGATATCGTTTACGACTTTGCGATGATCGAGTATCGTCACCTGAACTGGCTGGGCGGTGCGCTGGCTGAGAGAGGGGAAGCGTTCGATTACGAAAAGGGGGAGATCGACTATAAAGCAGAAGATACCCATGCCCTTTTTAAAAAGCTGATCGCACAGATCGAGACGATGAAAGCGGCGTATCCCGATCCTGAAGATGCGATGTATGCACGGTTTATCACGGATGAGGCGTACTTTATCCAAAAGCTTCATGAACTGCTGGAGACGACACCGAACAGACCGATCACCGCCTACGACAAAAACCGTACACTCAAATCCTACGATCTGGATCAGACACAGACCGATGCGCTGACCCTGTTTCTGTTTGAAGAGTCCTACAAAGAGTATGAGTTGATCCTGGTCTATACCTACTCCAACTTTTTCACCGACTCCAAACTCCTCTCCAATATCTTCATCGACTTGATCTATGAGTCGCATTATCATCTGAAGAGTTTCGCACGTATGATGTCCGACATGGGGATATTGAGTATGCCGCGGACGATCATGGAGCGTGTTTACAAGTTTGACGATCTGGAGCAGTTTCTGATCGACGGGATCAAAGAGGAGGAGGGTGCCAAAGAGGAGTGTGTCAAACTGGCAAATATGGTCAACCATGAAGCACTCAGCAACTTCTTCTTTTTCATCAATAATCAGGAGAACTACCATATCGCGCTAATGCGCAGGGCACTGGCGCATCTCAGGGGGGAAGCGTGAGTCTTTTCAAAGCCGCCTGGACAAACAGCATCTCCCGTGCATTTGGAAAGTTCGCTTCTACGGAGTTTCCCTCCGCGGTGCAGATGGTGATCAACTACGCCTATGTGAAGTTGATGGGGGTGGATCTCTCTGCGTTTGAGGATATCGACCACTATAAAAGTCTCAATGCGCTTTTTACCCGAAAACTGATCTATAATCGCGGTTTGACAGATGACCCCAATGCCTTTATATCTCCGGCGGATTCTCTGGTGACAGCCGAAGGTGATGTAAAAGATGCCGAGGCGTTGCAGATCAAAGGGTTTTCGTACAGTGTTCGGGAACTTTTGACAGAGCATTTTGAACCGGATGTTGTTGCGCCGGTGGAGCATGGGAAGTATATCAATTTCTATCTCTCACCCAAAGATTACCACCGCTACCATGCGCCGATCGATATGCGGGTCTTGCGTGCGGTGCATGTGCCCGGAGCGCTCTATCCGGTCAATCTGAAGTATTTGCGCAAAGTGCCTTCTCTCTTTGTCAAAAATGAACGGGTTATCCTGGAGTGTGTGGACAATGCCAACCAACTCTTTTTCATCGTTTTGGTCGGTGCGCTCAATGTCGGGAAGATGACACTCAGTTTCGACAAGAGGATCGAGACCAATACCGAAGCTGCAAAGGTGCAAGTCTATGACTATGACAACGTTACCCTGCGTCGCGGTGATGAGCTGGGTATGTTTATGATGGGATCGACGATCGTCCTGCTTTTTGAAGAGGGCTTTGTTGATCTGGTGGAAAATCTGGAGGGGAGAAAAGTACGCTTCGGAGATGTCGTGGCGTACCGAAAGAGTAAGTAACCGTTACTATAAGAGAGCTGAAAGTATCTGCTTCCAGCTCTCCAATAAAGACTATTTTTTCTTTTTTGCTTTCACTTTTTTGAGTGATTTTTTCGCTTTTGTTTTTGCTCTTTTTTCGGCTCTTTTGGTTTTGTCACCGGCAGTTTTTTTCGCTTTTTTCGCTTTTTTCTCCTTTTTCTCCGCTTTGGATTTTTTCGCTTTTACTTTTTTCAGAGACTTCTCTTTGGTTGTACTTTTTTTCTTTTTCGCTTTCTCTTTGAACGCATTTGTTCTGCTTTTCGCTTTTTTGACAGATTTTCTGGCGCGGGTCACTTTTTTGTCTGCGTTTTTGATTCCTCTTGCGGCATTGTTGGCGATCTCGTCACCGATACCCGGGATGTTTTTCAAATCAGCGGCAGACTTGATCTTGTGGCTTCTGCGATACTTCATGATAGCAGCGGCTCTCTTCTCACCGATACCTTTGATACTCATCAACTCCTCTTTGGAAGCGGTTTGGAAATTCATCGCGAAAAGCGATACAGCGGTAAATACAAAAAGCAAAAATACTTTTCTGATCATTGTGTTCTCCTTATAAAAATATTAATCATAAGGATTATATCAAAGTAAAGGTGAAATTATTGTGAAAAAGAGGTGTAAAAGTTAAAAGAAGTGTGAATCAGACAAAGAAGAGAAAATCCGTGTTGAACGCTTTAACTCGGTATAGAGGGAGATCTTCTCCCTCCATTTTTTAGCAAGAGTATGTAGAGATATACTCATACGGTGTAGGTCTTCCCTCAACAGGGATAACATGTCTCTCGAACTGATAGTCGATATAGGTGCTGATGAACTCTTCATTCATCACCGGTGCGAGGAAGTCATGATCGTGCTCAAGACCTTCGAGTGCATCTCTGAGTGTGTTTGGCAGCTCAGGGATTTTTCGCTCTTTGAGATCTTCACGTGTCAGTTCGAACAGATCTTCGTTGACCGGTCCTACAAGCTCGTAACCGCCGTTTTTGATACCGTCGATACCGGCCATCATCAAGACAGTAAATGCGAGGTATGGGCAAGAAGCACTGTCCGGGAATCGTGTTTCGATTCTGGTAGATTTCTCACCTGCACCGTACGGGATACGACAAGCCGCAGATCTGTTCTGGCTGGAGTATGTCAGGATTCTCGGAGCTTCAAAACCCGGCAGCAATCTTTTGAAAGAGTTGGTGGACGGGTTGGTAAACGACGCGACCGCATCTTTGTGTTTGAAGATACCGCTGAGGTAGTCGAGTGCTGTTTTGGAGAGGTTTGCGTATTCACCCTCTTTATAGAAGAGGTTTTTACCGTCTTTCCAGAGAGACTGGTGTACGTGCATACCGTTTCCGTTGTCGTTGTAGATCGGTTTTGGCATGAAAGTGGCTGTTTTGCCGTTGAGGTGTGCTACCATCTTGACGACATATTTGTACTTCTGTACATTGTCCGCCGCTGTGATGATGTCGGAGTAAACAACACCGATCTCGCCCTGTGCCTGTGCCACTTCGTGGTGTCCCAGAACCACTTCGATACCTACCTCTTCGAGTACCTGCATCATCTCTGCACGCAGATCGACCATAGAGTCGGTAGGCATGACAGGGAAGTAACCACCTTTGATTCTCGGTCTGTGACCCATATTGCCGAACTCACCGTAGTCTTTGGTATCTGCCCAGTGACCTTCGTCAGACTCGACTTTGAAAGATTGCTCATTGTCATGATCGACGATTTTCACATCGTCGAAAACGAAGAACTCATTTTCAGGTCCGAAGTATGCAGCATCACCGATTCCCTGCTCTTCAAGGTATTTGAGCGCTTTTTTCGCGATACTTCTCGGACACTTCGCATAAAGTTCGTTTTTATAGATGTCATAAACATCACAGATGACACAGATCGTAGGATCGGCAGTGAACGGATCCATAAATGCAGTAGGAACATCCGGCTGTAAAAGCATATCGGACTCATTGATCGGCTGCCAGTTTTCGATGGAAGAACCGTCAAACGGGATACCGCCGTTCAGCATCTCTTCGGTTACGGCACTCATTCTGTATGTGATGTGATGCCATGCACCTTTGATATCTGTAAATCTAAAGTCTACAAACTCAACTTCGTTCTCTTCACAAAACTTGTAAAACTCTTCTACACTGTTAACGAATTTTCCCATTTTTTCTCCTAAAATTTTAAAAAGTGGTGATATTATAACGAATCTTTATGAAAACTTAGATAAAAATATTGCTTAAATATTAAGCAATTCTCTCTCCCGCTCTTTAAAGACGGCACATTTGTCAAATCCATGCGCTTTTGCGAGAGTGACAACCTCTTTTGCATAGAGGCTGACCTGTTGTGGTTTGTGCGCGTCGCTGCCGAATGTAACAGGTATGTCGCGCTGTCGTATCTCATCCAGAAGCAGGGGAGAGGGGTAGGGCTCTGCGACCGGTTTGCGGTATCCCGCCATATTGATTTCGATGGTCATATCCGCTTTTTTGATCGCTTCGAGTGCCTCTGCCGCGATGAGACGGATATCTTTTTTGGGGAGGTATTTAAAGACTTTGATCAAGTCGATATGTCCGACGATGTCGAAATAGCCGCTTTTTGCCATCGCTGTAACCGCATCGAAATACTCCTGCCAGATCTGATCGATATCTCTGTTCTGGTACTCTCCGATAAACTCGGGGTTGTCAAAGCCCCATTTGCCGATGAAGTGCACCGAACCGATGAGATAGTCCACATCCGCGTTCAGGACACGATCGTCCATATAGCCGGGAAGGAAGTCCACCTCCAGACCGAGCAGGATCTCTATTCTGTCCGCATACGCTTTTCTGAGACCGAGTACATCTTCTCTATACTGTTCCATCTGATCGAAACGCATCCGGTATCTTTCATCAAACGCCATCGGCGCGTGTTCGCTGAAGCCGAAATACTCCGTTCCTGAAGCGATCGCTTTTTCTATATACTGATACATCTCACCTTCGGCATGGTTACATAAAGTGGTGTGGTTGTGCAGATCTACACGCAAATTTTATCCTTAAAGCTATTTCCAAAATTGTCGATCTTGGGATTATAGCATAACAATGGATTGTTGACATGAAAAACAAAGATGAAATTATCTGGAACCTGGTCTCTATCGAAAACAATATCTCAAAACTATCGGTGATGTTAGAGAACCAGGCGCTACAAAAAGGAGAGATGATTACCAGACTTCTTCATGAGATAGAGTCGATGGCCGCGGATTGCCGCAAACGGATGGTGGTGATGGAGTTCAAAGCGTATGCGCACCATCACGTCGATGGGCGTACGATCGTCTCACAAAAAGAGGTTCGGGAACTTCTCGAAGCATTTGCATAAACAATAACAGGAGCAGATATGACACAAGAAGAGTTAGACGCATTGATGGCAGGAGATATCGGGGATGAGCTTGAAGCACTCGATGAAACCGGAAGTGATACAGAGTCTGAGAACACAGCAGAAGATCACCAGGATGGGGATGACGGTATCATAACGATAGACAAGAACAACTTTAAAGTAGATGCGCAGCAGAAGTGGCCACCGCCGCCGCCGACGGATGATCACAAAGTCGTTAATCAACTCGATGATGTCACCCGCGACTCTGAGAAAAAAGCGACTGAGATCATGGATAAACTTGAAGAGATCAATAACCATCTTATGGATATAGAAGCGGATGGAAACGATATTTCGGCAGTGCTGGAGAAAAATATAGAGACATTTGAAAAACTGAGTGGCAAATTTCCAAATATACCTGTTTTTGCCGATGCTCTGGAAGAGAACAAAAAAGCGCTGGAACGTGTCCATGCAACTATCTCAAAATCTCAGATGGGTGCGGATGATATCATGATGATCATGGATATCATGCAGTATCAGGATATCCACAGACAGAAGATAGAACGTGTCATCAACGTCATGCGTGCACTCTCCAAATACATGAACTCTCTCTTTGAGTCCACTGTTGATGACGCTTCCCGTGTCAGTTCCGCAGTCCATATCGAGGGAGACGAAGATACGGCAGATGTCGTTTCCGAAGATGATATCGAAGCGTTACTGGCTAGTTTCGGACAGAAGTAAGGATAGTATAAACATAACCTGTTATAGTTGCTAAAAACTATAACAGGATTGATGATTGAAAAAAGCAGAGCTCCTCTCTCCCGCGGGAAATTTTGAAAAACTGAAAATCGCACTCGCATACGGTGCGGATGCTGTTTACGGCGGCGTGAGCCACTTCTCTTTGCGTATTCGCTCCGGCAAAGAGTTTACCTACGATACCTTTCATGAAGCGATCGACTATACCCATGCGCAGGGTAAAAAACTCTACGTCACCGTCAACGGTTTTCCCTTCAACAACCAGCTCAAGATGCTCGGTGAGCATATCCGAAAAGTAGCCGCCATGAAACCCGACGCGCTTATCGTCTCCACGCCGGGTGTGATCAAGATGGCAAAAGATATCGCCCCCGAGATTCCGCTGCACCTCTCCACCCAGGCAAATGTACTCAACTACCTCGATGCCGAAGTCTTTTACGGTATGGGTGTGGAGCGTATCATCGCCGCACGCGAAGTGAGTCTGAAGGATCTGATCGAGATCAAAAAGCATCTGCCCGATCTGGAGATCGAGATCTTCGTGCACGGATCGATGTGTTTCGCCTACAGCGGGCGCTGCCTAATCAGCTCTCTGCAGAGCGGGCGCGTGCCCAACCGTGGAAGTTGCGCCAACGACTGCCGTTTCGACTACACACTCTACGCGGAAAATCCCGACAACGGCGTGCTCATGAAGATCGAGCAGGATGAAGCGGGAACGCACATCATGAACGCCAAAGATATGAATATGGCGGCACACGTCGACGAGATACTCCAAAGCGGCGTGATCGACTCGCTCAAGATCGAGGGACGCACCAAAAGCCCCTACTATGCGGCAGTGACTGCACGCGCCTACCGCGAGGCGATCGACGACTTTTACGCCGGAAAGTTCGATGCCCGAAAGTACGAAGAGGAGCTGCTGACCACCAAACACCGCGGCTTCAGCGACGCCTACCTCTTCCAGAGACCGCACGACAGGGACGACACACAAAATCTCGAAACCGCGATGAGCGAAGGAACCTACGAAGTAAGCGGACTGGTGCAGGAAGACGGCATGCACTTCATGTGCAAATACAAAACCTACCCGCACACCCCGATAGAGTTGATCTACCCGCCTCATGAAGAGATCGAACCGGTGGACAATGCCCTTGGAAAAATCTACCAAAAAGAGGGTACATGGTGGATCGAGTTTAAAAAGATCGTCACCGATACCGACAAAGAGCTGGAGAGTGTGCACAGCGGTTATACACTACCGATAAAACTTCCGGGAAAACTTCCGCCTCTGACGATCATGAGGCAAAGAATATCTGCCTAAAGTATAAAACTATTTTCTTTCCAGTCGATTTTGTTATCAGAATGGGAAAAGGTACAAGTGACAATGGACAAGATATTAATCGTTGAAGATTCACAAACAGTGGCAAAGTATCTGGCACGGAGGCTTGAAACCTCTCTGGATGATGTAGAGATCCACACGGCAGATAGCTTTGATACGGTCAAAAAACTTCTTGCAACAGACAAGCACTATTCGCTGGCACTGCTGGATGTCTTTTTGCCTGATATGCACGATACGCAACTGATCGATTTTGTACTGGAAAAAAAGATCCCCGTTGTTGTCATGACGAGTGATTATGATATGGCGTTGCAGAAACAACTGCTTCAGAAAGAGATAGCCGATTTTGTCCTGAAAGATTCTGTGGAAGCGCTGGAGTATATTGTCGCTTTTACAGAGAGGTTGTTGCATAACAGAGAGACATCTGTGCTGATAGTCGATGATTCTACGACGGCATTGCGCCATATCGGTGACTATCTGAAAAGACAGCTTTATCAAGTTCATACAGAGCGCGATCCTCTTCACGCTTTGATGAAACTGACGACGGATGATACTATCTCCATCGTGATTACCGACTACAATATGCCGCAGTTGAACGGAGTTCAGTTTTTGCAGAAAATACGCCGTTTCAAATCAAAAGATGATCTCGGTGTCATCGGTATCTCGGCAGATAGTGAAAGTGCTACGAAGTTTCTCAAATTCGGTGCCAATGACTTTATCAACAAGCCGTTCATGAAAGAAGAGTTTCTTCACCGTGTCAATAATCTGGCGCAAAATCTTGAAAATATCAAAACCCTCAAAACCTATGCAAATCAGGATTTTCTCACAAAAGTGCATAACCGTAAATACTTTTTTGAAAAGGGTATATTCTATCTCGATCGGATGCGCAAAGAGAAAAAAGAGTTTGCTGTCGCGATGATCGATATCGATGATTTTAAAAAGGTAAATGATACCTATGGACACGATATCGGTGACAAAGTGATCAAAACGCTCGCCAAAAAGCTTAAGCAAAAGACCAAAGGGCAGGATCTGGTAGCCCGCTTTGGGGGAGAGGAGTTTTGTCTCTTTCTCCAGGATATCTCAGAAAATGCCGCGCAAAAGTTTTTTGAAGAGCTTCGTAGAGAAGTCGCATCGACTCCGATTGAAACAGGTATATCTGAATCTATCTACTTTACAGTTTCTATCGGGATTGCGACCAAACCGCACAATACACTTGAAGAGATGATCAAACAGGCAGATATCTACCTGTACGAAGCAAAACAATCCGGTAAAAATCGTGTGGTTAGCGATATCCCGGCAGAGGTATCTTAAACCAAGCTCAAATCTGCTAAAATACTCCTATATTATGCTATAGAACAGGAGTCGGTTTTGAAGTTTGTATCTATTATCCTCGGAAGCAAGAGCGATTATGAGATCGTCAAAGAGTGTGCCGCTACACTGGACAAGTTCGGTGTGTTGCATGAGATGATCATCTCCTCCGCACACAGAAGTCCCCAGCGCACACACGCATACATCAAAGAAGCCGAAGAGAAGGGCGCACGTGTCTTTATCGCCGCGGCGGGTATGGCGGCACATCTTGCCGGTGCTATCGCCGCCATCACGATCAAGCCGGTCATCGGAATCCCGATGAAAGGCGGGGCAATGGACGGTATGGATGCGATGCTCTCCACCGTACAGATGCCGGCGGGTATGCCCGTGGCGACAGTTGCGATGGGGAAAGCGGGTGCGGTAAACGCAGCCTATCTGGCGATGCAGATACTGGCACTCGAAGATGACGACCTGAAGATCAAGCTCGAAGAGGATCGCATACTCAAAGCCAAAAAGGTGGAGAGCGACTCTGCCGATATCGAGGTAAGGCTCTAGCGATGGCATTTGGCTGGGGAGAAGATCTGGGTGAAAGGGTAGCGGACATACCCGATCTCGATCAGGAGAAGAGGGTACTGCCCCTCGTCACAGCCGACTTTGTCAAAGAGAGTTTCTCCCGGGTGCTCTCTCTTCATGAAGAGATACTCTCCTCCAAAAACGAACAGATCAAACAGCTTCAGGAGGAGAACCGGTTTCTCAAAGAGACCCTTCTCTCCGTGCAAAAGCTTTATGATGAAGATCGCGAACTGCTCACGCTCATGAAAAAAGAGATCTTCGATCTCCAGGAAGAGCTGGAGTTCACACGCAGAAAATACAAGATGATGTGGAACCAGGCGATCGAAAACTACGCAAAAAAGTAACTCTTTGCAAAAATCCGCTATTTTTTGGTACAATATCGCCGCTAAAAAAATCTGATATCAGGAGGGTAAAGATGAGTGAAGAGAAAAAGAAAAAACAGAAACGCGTCGTACTTTTTACATCACCTACCTGCCACTGGTGTACGGTAGCCAAACAGCACTTCCGAAAAAACAACATCAGATTCAGAGAGATCGACATCACCAGAGACACCAAAGCCGCACAGGACTGCGAAGCACACGGATGCCGCGGCGTACCCGTCGTACTGGTAGGCAGCCGCTGGATCTGCGGATTTGACCAGAAAAAAATAGACAAAGCTTTAGGATTATCATGAACCAACCAAACAAACCTCTCAACTTTTCACAAATGCTTCTCAAACTCCAGACCTACTGGGCGGATCAGGGGTGTGCGATCGTACAGCCGTATGACATTCCCGCGGGTGCGGGAACATTTCACAATGCCACATTTCTGCGGACACTCGATCCGACACCGTGGTCAGCCGCCTATGTCGCGCCGAGCCGCCGTCCTACCGACGGGCGATACGGAGAGAACCCGAACCGCCTGGGCGCGTACTATCAGTTTCAGGTAGTGATACAGCCGAGCCCGGACAATATACAGGAACTCTACCTCAAAAGCCTCGAAGCGCTGGGACTCAATCTGGCTGATCATGATATACGCTTTGTTGAAGACAACTGGGAGTCACCGACACTCGGTGCGTGGGGTCTTGGCTGGGAAGTGTGGCTGGACGGTATGGAGGTGACACAGTTCACCTACTTTCAGCAAGTAGGCGGTTTCGCGTGCGATCCGGTCGCAGTCGAGATCACCTACGGAACAGAACGACTGGCGATGTACCTGCAAAATGTCGATAGCGTCTATGATATCGTCTGGAGTGAAAACGAACACGGCGTGACCACCTATGGCGACGTACACAAACGCAGCGAGTACGAGTTCAGCAAATACAACTTCGAAGTCGCCGATACCGATATGCTCTTCAAACACTTTGACGACTACGCCACCGAGTGCAAACACTGCCTCGACGAAAAACTCCCGCTCCCCGCCTACGACTACTGCCTGCTGGCATCCCACACCTTCAACACCCTCGACGCCCGAAAAGCGATCTCCGTGACCGAGCGCCAGAACTACATCCTCAAAGTACGCGAACTTGCCAAAGGATGCGCGGAAGTGTACCGGGAGAGCCTGACTGAGAAAGCGGAAGCGTAGGGAAACGTTACCGCACGGTTTCAGCCTCGCAGGGTGGATAAAATCACTGCGACAAAAAACACCTGAATGGGCATAAACGGTTGTGCCGACCCGCTGACCGAATCTGCTCTTTTGTACCGAATTTTCACCCCTTCTTCACCATCAATCCCGACACAACGATCAGCACAATACCCGCCAGTGTATAGAGATCGGGCAGTGCGTCTCCCAGCAGTGTGCCGAAAAGGATCGAGAAGGGGATGACCGTATAGCTGGCGATACCGATGATCCCGGCATTGGTGGCGCTGTAGGCTTTGGTGAGGAGCCATTGTGAGAGGGTGGCGGTGATGCCGATGATGGTCAGCAGCATCCAGGTGTGCGGGGTATGCGGCATGATAAACGGGGCGAGCAGGAAGTCGAGTTCTTTGGGAGCGTAGCGTGTGGCTACGGCAAAGAGCAGCAGGGGAATCAGCACGCCGGTGGTCATGAAAGAGAGGACGATCATGCGGGAGTCGTAGATGTGTTTGATCTTGCGTATGGTGGTGTAAGCAGCTGCGGCGAGGAATCCGCCGATGAGTCCCAGTAAGTGCGGCAGTCCGACATCCGCGCCGCCGGGTTTGGTGATGAGGATGACGCCTGCAAATCCGATGATCAGTGCGATGATACCAAGCTTGCTGAGTCTTTCATGAAGTATGAAAAAGGCGAGTATGGCGACAAAGAGCGGGGAGGTTTTGTTGAGGGTGATCGCTTCGCCCAGCGGGATGCGGGTGATGGTGTAGAAGAAGAGCAGCAGGGCACTGAAGCCGAACACACCGCGCCACAGAAGCAGCAGCGGTTTGCCTCCGGGGAGTCTGGTCGGTGTGTGCTTGAGGGTGATGAGGATGAAAACGACGCCGAAGAGGTTGCGGAAAAAGACGATCTCCAGAGCACTGAGGTCATCGCCGAGCATCTTCGCCACGGCGCCGTTGAGTGCGGAGAGGAGGGCGGAGAAGAACATAAAAAAGATACCTTTGTCAAAACCGTAAATCATAAACTCCCCTTTTTCAAAAGCGGTATTGTACACGATACAATCTGACAAATATCAATAACCATCTACTGAAATATATGTTATAATAGGAAAGAATAAAATATATTTAAGGCTATACGTGAAAACAGTTTATCAAGACCTCAACTTTCTCAAAGAGCGCATCAAAGATCCGCAGTTGCAGGAAAAGTTGCAGAGTATCGGTAAAAAGATAGAGGTGTTACGCACCAAAGAGGGTGTCAAAGGGTTGCTCAAACATAAAAAGATTGCCAAGGTGTTGCGGGATATCGCTTATGAAGATGAGCTGCGGCAGTTACAGATCGAGTTGATCAAGATGCAAAACTGGATTCATGAAAATAAAAAGCGGTTGATGATCATCTACGAGGGGCGTGACGCGGCAGGAAAGGGTGGGGCGATCAAGCGTTTTATCATGTATCTCAATCCTAGAAAATATCGTGTGGTAGCACTTCCCGCTCCGACAGAAGTGGAGAAGGGGCAGTTTTACTTTCAGCGCTACTTTCAAAACCTTCCAAATCCCGGGGAAATTGTCTTTTTTGACAGAAGTTGGTATAACCGGGCTATTGTCGAGCCGGTATTTGGTTTTTGTACACCGGAGCAGTATGAGAAGTTCATGAAAGAGGTGCCTGAGATCGAACATGCACTCATAGATGATGGAATCATCATGATAAAGTTCTGGTTTTCGATCTCCAAGGAGACGCAGCAGCGGCGTTTTGATGAGCGTGAACACAACCCTCTCAAACAGTGGAAACTGAGTCCCGTGGACAAGCAGGCGCAAAAGATGTGGGACAAGATCACCCACTACAAGGATGAGATGTTTTCACGCACACATAACTCTTACAGTCCGTGGATTATCGTCGACTCCAATGACAAAAAACGTGCCCGGCTGGAGTCTATACGTTATGTTCTTTCGATGATTCCGTATGAGGGAAAAGAGGAAGCAAAAGTCAATCTCCATCCAAATCCGGATGTGGTGCAGCGCTACTATCAGAGCAGCAGGCTGGATCACTGGTAATAATAAAAAATCTTCTGACTTATTTGCATATAAACTAAAAAGGATATAATCGATCTTTATCTGATATTTTATAATGAATATAAGGAGTTTTATATCATGAAAAGACGATTGTCCTGGTGGGCAGGAGGGATTTTGATGGCTCTTCTTCTGCTTTTTGCATTTTCTGTGTTTGGCGCGAACCGACCTATCGGCGCATCGACGTACGTACCGTACTATGCGGGTATCCTGTTTGGGATGGATCCGCAACACTACTCCTATCTGCGTGAGATCGAAAAGCCTGGTGCATGGGAAGGGATTATGTTGCTGGGAGCTCTGGTAGGCGGTTTTTTCACTTCTGTGTTTATTACCAAGTCATTTCGTCTTTCTGTCATGCCGACTGCATGGAAAAGGTACAAAAACAACTCAGTCGTTTCTCGTCTGTTGTGGAGTTTCTTTGCCGGTTTTCTGTTGATCATCGGTGCGAGACTTGCCGGCGGTTGTACTTCCGGGCACTTTCTTTCGGGGATGAGTCAGACTGCGATCAGCAGTATGATTTTCGGCGGTGTGGTACTGGTGACGCTTCTGGTGACCGGAAAACTCTTTTACAAGACAAAGGAGAAGTAGATGCATATCTCTGAATATTTTGATTTTGTACTCAGCAGAACGGAGCAGATGTACAGCATCGTGCAAAACGAGGGGCACGGACCGGTATGGCTGGTGTTTGTGATCGGTATCATTTTCGGTGGGATCATCCAGTACAGCAGGGTAGATAAGTTTGAAAAGATCGCCGGTTTTGCGATGATGAAAGATACGATAGTCCCAAAGATGCTCTTTTTTGCGATCGGTTTGACAAGCATACTCCTCTATATGGAGATAAAAATGGGCTGGGCAAGTTACCATATAAAGCCTATCATATTGCAGGGTCTGATACTTGGTGGTATCATTTTCGGTATCGGTATGGCGATTTTAGGTAAGTGTCCGGGAACAGGACCGATATCGATCGCTGAGGGTAGGATCGATGTACTTGTCGGTGCGATCGGCGGTATCTTCGGCGGCTATCTTTTTACAAAATATTATGACAGCTTTTTTCATCCTCTGATGGGTGAGAGTCTGGGGAAAACGACACTGGTGGATGTGACGGACAAGTATGCACCCGAAGCTGTTTTTGTGTTTGGAATGGTGTTGATTGTGATCGCGTTTGCGATTCCCAAAATGGAACTCTTTGATGAAGCGGATCTGGTACAACTCGATGCGCGTGAGAGACCTGATGTCGAGAGTGAGGAGAAAAAATAAAATCGGTACAATGTTTTGTCCGATTGCTGATCTCAGGCAATGAAGCATATAGCTGATGAATATATTTGAGACAATAACAGGCAAGATAGACAAAATTGTTCTTATCTTCGCTGTTGTTGTTCTTACCGCTTCATTCTATTTTGTGTATACTTTAAGTCATTCGTATGCACAGAAAGAGACGGTGCATTCCCTGGAAAATGCTCTGCTTTTGACACGAAATATGCTGGATGAAGAGCAGCAGCATGCACTCTCCCTCTCTTTGTTACTTTCAGAAGATAAAACTTTTCTCGAAGCATTCTACGGGGATGACCGGAAAAAGACGTTTGAGATTATCCGGGAAAAACTCGCCAGTTTGAAAAAACTTCAGGGGTATACTTTTGAAGTTCAGGTTCATGACAAAAATCTCCATACATTTTTGCGAAGCTGGGATTTCTCCATCAAAGGTGTGCCGCTTGCGTCGTTTCGCGAAGGACTGGTACTGGTCAAAGAGCGCAAAAAACCGCTGGTTTCCATAGAAGTGGGTAAAAGGCTCAATATTAAAGCGATCTCTCCGATTTTGAAACAGGGAAAGTTTCAGGGTTCTATCGAAGTGATAGAGGGATTTGCACATCTGCGTGAGAAACTTTCCGAACAGGGGTACGCACTCTTTATCCTTCTGGATAAAGAGTATCTCTCTGTTGCAACAACACTGACAAAACATCCACTGCTGGAAAATCGGTTTGTACTGGTCAACACACACTATGATAAAAACAGTTACGAAAGTCTGAAAAATGCCACTTTGGATCAACTGGGGAGTTACGGCTATTTTACGCACAGCGGTTATGTCTTCGGTTATTTTGATATCAGGAACTTTCATGGTAAGCGGCTGGGATACTTTGTCATCGCGTTGCAAAAGAGTGCTCCCGTGGCACTGAAAGCACGGTATGAGAGTGATGTGAGTGCTCAAAACGAATCGGAGGTGATCATACGATGAGAATTTTGCTGCTGGAAGATGAGATCGACTACAAAGAGACGATTCACGAGTATCTCGAATCTCTCGGCTATACGGTTGAAAGTTTCGAGAATGGTGATGATGCTCTTGATGCGATCCATTTTAAGAGCTATCAACTGTTACTGCTGGATATCCGGGTACCGGGTACCAGCGGTTATGAGATCGTCAGGACGATTCGTGAAGCGGGAGATGAAATACCGGTGATTTTTATCACTTCTTTGACTGATATAGACAACCTGAGTATCGGGTATGAACTGGGCTGCAACGACTATATCCGCAAACCTTTTGCCGCCAAAGAGTTGAAGTACCGTGTGGAACAGGTGCTGAAGCAGTGCTATTTTCACTCCTCACATGATGAGGTCGATTTGGGAAGAGGGTACCGCTACCAGCTCAAAACAGGCAAGCTTATGTCAGGAGAAACCCCTGTGCGGTTTACCCCCAAAGAGCAGAAGGTATGGGATTATCTCATGACGAAGATGGGAGAGTTTGTGCCGACCCGGCAGTTGTGGGAAGATGTCTGGGAGTGCAAGATGGTTACGGAGTCAGACATACGTATGTGTATCAAGAAGATTCGGGATAAAACCAGCCGTGATCTGATTGTCAGTCAGAAGGGACGGGGATACAAAATTGATCGAAAAGGATAAGCGCTATATCTATACGCTGGCATTTTTCTACTCGATTATGATCATTTTGGTGGTAAGTATTCCTGCTTGGTTTTATATCTCTGTGGAGAAGAAAAGCTATCGTCAGGAACGTATGCAAAACCTTGAACACTATGCGTACAGCGTTCAGAGAAGTATTTATGAATTTTCCCGAACCAAAGAGCATATTTTTGATTTTCCGCGTTCTCTTTTTTATCAGGCTGCATTGTATGACGACTCCGGTAAGCGTATCTTTGCAACAGATGCCGGTATGGGGAAGTCTCCTGATGAAGTACACACTATATCTAAAAAAATTCCGCTCAACACCAACCGGCTCGGCGCCGGATACCTGCTGGTTTCACAACCTTTCTCGTATAGAGATATCTATACCAAAGCGTTTATCGCGGCACTTTTTCTAGGTGCTGTTATCTTTCTGATGACGCTCTTTTTTATCAAAATCAGTATGCGTCCGCTTGAA
>QNZT01000043.1 GCA_003978455.1 Sulfurospirillum sp. | reverse complement strand
AGCTTGGGTGTTTTCTCCGACAGCTTGGTATTCAGTGCGCTTTAGCACTGGATGCCAAGCGGAGGAGAGAACGTTAGTTCCTCGACGCGAACGGTATTCTGCTGCGAAGCGGCAGAATACCTATTTATTAACACTCATTATACATAAAATACACCTGAATATCAATACTTAACATACACGATTCTACACATCAAAAACAGAAAAACATTTCAAAATGAAATAAAAATGCTTTTAACCTCAAAAAAGTAAATAAAATATGACAAAATGATTTGTTGTTTTTGCGGTATTGAAGTTAATAACATACACTTTGTATGTTAATTGGTAAATATGGGCAATAACAGACATTTTGTTTAGTTAATAAACAGGGGAAGATCGATGCAAAAGAAAAAATTACTTGAAATTGTACGGGACAAGATTCGACTAAAACATTATAGTTTTTCCACTGAACGCACTTATCTGTACTGGATCAAATACTTTATCTTGTTCCACAACAAAAAACACCCCGTCCAGATGGGTAAACCGGAGATCGAAGCTTTTTTGACATACCTTGCGGTTACAAAAAAAGTCTCTCCTACCACGCAAAATCAGGCTTTTTCAGCTATCTTGTTTCTTTACAAAGAGGTTTTGGGTATCGATATGAGTGATCAAAATATCCAGGCGCTTCGCGCGCAGGAGCGAAAGCATATTCCTGTGGTTTTGACCCGACAAGAGGTGCAAAAGGTTATAGAAAATCTCGACGGTATTTACAATCTCATTGTCTCTTTGATGTATGGTTGTGGGTTGAGGATGAATGAAGCTTTAAACCTGAGAGTCAAAGATATCGATTTTGGTTTCGATAAAGTCTATATCTGGGATAGCAAATCGCTCAAGGACAGAACGGTGCCGCTTCCTCAAAAGCTCAAGGATCGTTTGAAAGTGCAGGTGGAAACGGTGGAGGCTTTACATCAAAAAGATCTGGCGGATGGTTATGGAACGGTCTATATGCCTTACGCTTTGGAGCGAAAGTTTCCGCATGCCAAAAGTGAGACTAAGTGGCAGTTTCTTTTCCCCATGAAAAGTGTGGCAAAAGACCCTAGAAGCGATACGATCAGACGACATCACATCCATCCCGCCACTCTGGGGAGAAATATCAAACAGGCTGCGCTTAAAGCTGGCATACATAAGCGCGTGACTTCACATATTTTCCGTCACTCCTATGCGACGCATCTGTTGCAGGCTGGGATCGATCTGCGAAGTATTCAGGAGCTTCTGGGGCACAAGTCGGTCGAAACGACGATGATCTATACCCATGTGGTGGCGGAGTTGAACAAGGCAAAGCTTGTCAGTCCGCTGGATCTTTGAAATGTGTGTATCTTTTATGGCAGGGTTGTCACCCTCGTGCCCAGTAGCGGATTGGTCCGGTGTCGATGTGCATGAAGCCGCTTCGGGGGTAGTATCCTACGCCGCCGCGGCGCAGGAAGGTGGCGAGTCTTTTGAGGTCTTTGAGTTCGGTGCCGGGGAGGTTGATGTCTATGGCGCGTGCTTTGATGTGAAAGCTGTTTTTCGCGACGCCTTCGCTTTTTTTGCGCAGCATGGCGTTGGTTTTGGGGGAGCGGTAGCCGGAGAGTACTTTGAAGGGTTTGTCGGTATCGCGTATGAGTTGTATGGCGTAGAGGAGGTCGAGGAGTTTGACGTCCATCTTTTGTACGTCGCCGGTGCGGAAGTCGCGCAGAAAGTAGTTGATGCGTGCGAGTTCTTCCGGGACGTAGTGGTCTTTTGCCCAGTAGGTGGCTTTGAGGTGCTCTCCTGTGTGGGTGTTGTAGAGTTTGAGTTCTTTGTCAACGGGTATCGAGAGTCCGAAAAGCTCATAGGGGGCGAGTGTGAGTCCTGTGCCCAGGATGATACTTTTTTTCAAAAAGTCTCGTCTGTGGTTCATCGGTCATATCCTCCGGTGTTGTGTTGTTCTGACGAAGATATCGGCGATTTATGAAAAGTCTTTATATTTATGAACAGAAAATATAATAGTGAGGATTTTTACCTGCCCGGGAAGGGCAGATAAATCTGTTTTGGTAAAGGTTACTTGTAGTTTTTGCAAAAGTCGCGGATACGTGCGATCCCTTCGCGGATATTTTCTTCGCTGGTGGCAAATGAGAGGCGGATGTATCCTTCGCTGCCAAATCCCGCACCGGGAACGACGGCGATCCCTTTTTCGCTCAGGAGGTCTTTGGCAAACTGCATGGAGTCGTTGGAGAGTTTTTTGATGTTGACAAAGAGGTAAAAGGCTCCGGCGGGGGAGAGTACGGAGAGGTTTTCATCTTCGTTGAAGAGTTTGACGGCGAGGTCTCTGCGTTTCATGAAGGCTTTGCGCATCATCTCTATGTCGGCGTCGGCTCTGCCGTCGAGTCCTGCGATGGCGGCTTTCTGGGTGATGGAGTTGATGTTTGAGGTACTTTGTGACTGGAGTTTTTTCATCGCGGCGACGAGCTCTTTGTCGGGTGAGGCGAGGTAGCCGAAACGCCACCCTGTCATAGCGACCGATTTGCTCAGACCGTTGACGGTGATGGTGCGCTGAAACATATCGTCGCTGACGCTGGCGACTGCGGTAAACTCTCCGTCATAGACCAGTTTCTCGTACATCTCGTCGGAGACGACGAAGATGTCGGTGCCTTCGAGTACTTTTCCCAGTGCCGTGATCTCTTCTCTGGTATAGACGGCGCCTGTCGGGTTGGACGGTGTGGTGAGGATGAGGATTTTGGTTTTGTCAGTGATGGCGGCTTTGAGCTGTTGTGGTGTGATCTTGAAACCGTCGGTATCTTCGGTCTCGATGATGACAGGTTTACCGCCGCTGTATTTGACCAGTTCGGGGTAGGTGACCCAGTAGGGGCTGGGGATGATCACTTCGTCATCCTCTTCGATGAGTGCCTGCATGATGTTGAAAAGCGAGTGTTTTGCACCGTTGCTGGCGATGATGTCGGAGGGTTGGTACTCCAGGTTGTTGTCGCGCTTGAGTTTGTCGGCGATCGCCTGCAAAAGTTCCGGTATGCCGGGAACGGGTGTGTAGCGTGTGAAGCCTTCGTTGATCGCTTTGATCGCTTCCTCTTTGATCACTTGCGGTGTGCCGAAGTCCGGTTCGCCTGCGGAGAAACTGATGATATCCTTACCCTCTGCTTTGAGTTCGCCTGCAAGTGTGGAGATGGCGATAGTCAGCGAGGTGGAGAGAGAGTTGATTCGTTTGGTTAGCATAAAACCCCTTTTTTTTGTGGAGATTATAGCGATATTTGCGTAAAAACGGACTAAAGGAGACCTCCAATGCCATTAAATACTGCTAACCCGGAAGCGGAAGGCTTTGCCTCCGCTATGCAGGAGTAAAGTCTCTACTTCCAAAGAGTATAAAAAACGTTATCTTCATGAACTCATGATCTCATAAGGGCGGCGGATCTTTTCGACCAGCAGCGGGACGCTGACGTTTCTGGACTCTCTGGCGAACTCTTTGCCGTCGAGATAGACGAGGATCGTCGGTACAGAAAAGATCTGCAAGCTTGCCGGGATTTCCGGAGAGCGGGAGGCGTCGATAAATACTTGCTCTATCTGCGGGAAGTTTTCGGCAAACTCCTCTGCGATCTTGGGTTTGAGTGCATGGCAGACGTTGCAGGTTGGGGTGGAGAAGTAGACCAGTACGCCCAGCTTCTCATCTATCAGCCGATCGAGTGCCTCTTTGGTACCGATATCCTCTCTCATGTGTGTGTCGCACTTTTTTTTGGGAGGGTCAGTAAGAGTTTGCCGTGGTTATAGGTGGTATCGAGTTTTTCGATATCTGCATCATGAGGGACTGTGACGAGTATCTGTTTTTTGCGTTTGAGCTCTTTTTCGACGATGACACCGTTCTCTTCATGTCTCTCTGCGGTGACCTGGTGGATGATGATAACGAGAAATCCTTTTTTGACTTTGACATCGACACTGCTTTTGGCATTGTCGGGGACGTCGACTTCGAGTGTATAGTGGTCGCCTGCGTCATGAAACTCCAGTGCTTTGGGGAGTTTGAAGTTTTGAAAGAGCTCTTTGAGCATCGGATCGCTTTGTGCGGCTTTTTGAAGCTGAGCGGTCATCATGACGATCTCTTTTTGAAACTGGCTCATCCCCTCTTGCAACTGTTGCTGCATCTCGCTCATGTTTTTCTGGATCTCCTCTTTGACTTTCGGGTTACCGAAGATATCTTTGAATACACGGGCGATATCCTCTTTGATCTTCTTCTCGTCGATCAGCGGTGCGGCTGCTGTGATGTTGCCCGATGGCGCTGTGCTTCTGGCTGTGTGAGTCGCGGGTATGAGAGTGGGATGCTCTTTTTCGATCTCGACTGTTACTTTCGGCTCATGTTTTGCTACGGGCTGCTCCTGTTTTTGGGCTTGTAGTTTTCCCAGCAGATACGCCTGGTATGCGATGATGCCTGCCATCAAGATACCGATCAGGATGATAAGATTTTTGTTCATGAAGTGTTTCCTTGGTGATTGTTTGTACAAATGATACAAAAAAAAGGTAAATAGTGCCTTTTTATGGGGAAAAAGTCAATAATTTATAAATATTTGTTATAATTTTACCATGTTTCCCAGTTATAAAACCATTTTTATCACACTTTTGACACTTCTGTTGCTGGTCGTTATCGGTGCATTTGTACGGGTCTCTTTGAAGCTCAACACGGTCAGGGCAGAGGAGGCGAGTGACAATCTGTTGATCTATTTCCGTCATCTCATAGACAGGGAAAAGGCAAATGCGCTCTTTCTTTCGGTGGCGCTCTCAGACAACAAATCCCTCAAAGATGCCCTGATAGAGGGTGATGAAGAGGCGGGGTACCGGATTCTTATCGAGACGCTGGACAAACTGAAAACCTATACATTTATCAAAGATGTGCGTACGCAGATCATCACGCAAGACCTCGATATCTTTGCCAGAAGCTGGGAAAACGAGAGTTTTGCGGGGATGCCGCTGGAGGGGTTTCGCGCCGATTTACAACGTATTCGCCGGATACAAAAGCCCAAAGTCTCCATCGACCCCGGACGTCTGCTGACGATCAAGGCGACGACACCGTTTAAAAACGGAGCGGAGTTGATCGGGTATATCGAAGCGATCAAGACATTTGACGAGATCACGCTCTATCTGCGTAAAAAGGGGATCGAACTGCTGGTGCTGATGGACAACAGATACCTCGATATCGCGACACTGATGCGCGACAATCCCACTTTGGGCGACTATGTCGTCTCCAACCGAAACTACAACAGCGTCGTCACATCCGTGCTGGAATCCTATGCCGACAGGATCGCGAAAAACCGTTACTTCATGAGCGATGACTATCTTCATGTCGTCGATGAGATGCGTGACAGTGCGGGTGAGCGTATCGGCTACTACTTGCTGACGATACCCAAGATGAAAATGGTGCATTTTGAAAACAGGGAGGAGCAGATCTCCTTTTTCCTGCGGCTGAGCAAAGATGACCTCTACGATGTCGTCAACAGCTGGGAGCAGGGGAACGGGTCGTATAAAAATATGTACGACAAAGAGTTTATCCGGCTTCTGGAGAGTGTGGATGAGGCGCAACGGGCAAAGTTCGATGAGGAAGCCAGAGCAATTCTCAAAGGCTACACCCGTGAAGAGTTGATCAATATCATTTTGCAAAAGCGCTATGTGCGTCAGAAAGAGGGAAAAATCAGATGAATATACTATTGCTTGAAGATGAGTTAGGTTTGCGGGAGAGTATCACGGAGTATCTGGAGGATTCCGGTTTCATGGTGGATGCGTTTGAGGGAGGCGAAGAGGCACTCGATGCGATCTATGAAAACAAGTACCAGCTCTTTTTACTCGATGTACAGGTGCCCGGTCTCAACGGTTTCGAGTTGCTTTCCCAGCTGCGCAAGTCGGGAGACAGAACACCTGCCATCTTTATCACCTCCCTGACCAATATTGAAAACCTCTCCAAAGGGTTTGAGATCGGCTGTAGCGACTATATCAAAAAGCCGTTTGAGCTCAAAGAGCTGGAGATCAGGCTTGCCCATGCGCTGAAGAAAGAGTGCCTCCATACGGATGATGCACTGATCGTGCTTAGTGATCGGTACCGTTACGATGCGAAAAATTTTCTGCTTTTGGAGCATGACAGGGAGATCGCGCTGAGCAAAACCGAAAAACGGATACTGGAGACGCTGATCAAGCACCGCGGCAGTGTCGTTAGCATAGAGCAGTTTCAGGATGAGGTGTGGGGCGAGTATATGGATCCTGCAAATATCCGGGTGCAGATCAACAAACTGCGTAAAAAGATGGATGACGACATCATCCACAACATCCGTGGGCTGGGGTATAAGATTGACGCTTGACAAACAGCATTATGCGCTGAGATACGGACTTTTATACAGTGCGATCATCGCGGTGGTGCTGATTGTGCCCTTTTTTGTCTATATCGATCTGATGATTCATATCAACCAGACACGCAGTCAGGTGGAGATGAAAAAGAAGAGTTATGAGATTTTGCAAAAGATGCAGTCGTATCAGGGGACAAATGAGGACTACTTTACCTTTCCCCGGTACAACCGTTACAGGGGTGGGCTCTATGATGATAGTTTCAAGCCGATCTTTTCGCTCCTGGAGTCGATGCCGCGCTCTTTTGAAGCGGGCTATCATGAAGAGAAAAACCGGCGTTACTATCTGTTGCCTCTGCCGGACGGTCGTTATTTCGGGGCGAAGTATCTGATTTTAGAGGGAGATGTCAACCACTATGAGATCTATCAGATGGCGCTTCTGGTGGCGCTTTCGATCTTGCTGCTGCTCTTTTTGCTCTCCTATTTTGTCTTTAAAAACTTTGCGCTTCCTTTTGAAAAGGTCAACAAACGTCTGGACAACTTTATCAAAGATTCGATGCATGAGATCAACACCCCGCTGTCGATCATAAATGTCAATATAGATATGTTCGCGCATAAGTTCGGAGAAAACAAATACCTCAGTCGGATCAAAGCTGCTTCCAAGACGCTTGCGACCATCTACAACGATATGGACTACCTGATCAAACAGGATCGTTTCGGATTTGAGAAGGAGTCGATCGACATGAGTGCGTTTATCAAAGAGCGTGTGGCGTACTTTCAGGATATCGCCTCTTTGCGCCAGATCGTACTTCATGAAGAGATAGAAGAGGATATCACCCTCTACTTCAACCCGACCAAACTACAGCGCATCGTGGACAATACGATCTCCAATGCGATCAAATACAGCCATGAAAAGAGCAGTGTCTATATATCGCTGAAACTTCATGAACAACGTATCCTCTTTTCGGTGCAGGATTTCGGTGTAGGGATCGAGAAGCCGGAGAAGATTTTCGAGCGCTACTACCGCGAAAATCTCAACAAAGGCGGGTTTGGGATCGGACTGAACATCGTCAAACGGATCGTCGATGAGCACGGGATAACGCTGACGATCACTTCCCGCCCGGGGGAGGGGAGTACCTTCTCCTATCTTTTTTAACTACATATCTTTCTGCGCCTGTGCTTTGTAGATCTTTTTGATCTTTCGTATGATCAGAAAGTTGTCATCCGCTTTTTTAGAGAGTAGATGAGGGATAAAGCGCGTTTTGGACCGGTACATGATTTCAAAGAACATGAACTGTCTTTGTGCTTTTTTCAGGAGAGTAAGACTCTCGTTGTTGTTGAGTCTGTTTGCCGAGAGTGTTTTGAGATTTTTATGAAAGTTTTTGATGATCTTCGCGACCTCCTCTTCGTAACGGGGGATTTTGATGCCCCAGATTCTCATGAGATAGTCGTTGGTGATCTCGACAGGTTTGCGGCAGAGCTTTCCTGTCAGGGAGATCAGTTCCAGATCGGGGGTGGCAAGCGGTTTGGTGCCTGCCAGTAGATGGTTGATCATCTCCAGGAGGTTTTTTTTGATTTTGAGCGCGTTTTGCTGTGTCGGTTTCTGTTCGAGCATCTTTTTGCTCTCCTGCCACAACTGCATCGCTTTGTCAAACGCGTCTCTGGCTGCTTTGTCCTTCTCTGTGAGGCGTTTGAAAAAGTAGTCGTGTACCTGATGGGCGCGACGGTCATAATCGACAATCGCTCGTGCCAGATTTTTTTTGGGGTTTTGAAAGTTGCTGTTGAGCCCTATCATAAGATAGGCTTTGAGCATTTGCTGACTCTGTGTCATCTGGAGGCAGTTGGTACTGAAGTTTTCCACCAGGGAGGCATTTGGATTAAAGGGATCGATTTCGAAGGCGAACAAGAGCGTGGTAAATAGCAGCCAGGTTAATATAAACTTCCGTAATCTAAACATATACTATTCTCCATCGTATAAAATTAAATTATATATATTTTGGGTTATGGTATATCGGGTTAGATTATAAAAACCTGAATAGATTGAAAAAGAAGCGTAAAATATAACAAGACGTTTCATATTGGAAATTAGTAAATAAAAATAAAAAAAAATTATTATAAATGAAAAATTTACACAAAATTTACACTTCGGATGTTATACTTTCACTATAAATTTATCTTATAGAAGGAGAGATGATGACTAAAAAGCAGAGACTTGTACTATCCTGCACCGCAGCACTACTGCTTGGTTCAGCCGGTCTGTATGCGGCTGATTGTAAAAAAGCGGTAGAGGTACCGGATGCCAGCAAGATACTTGAAAAAGATAAACTTGCACCGCCTAAAGTATGGAAGATGCCCAAGGGGTGTATCAGTAACGATCCGAAAGTGATCGCGATCGGAAAGTTTATATTTCACAACCTGAACGGCAAGAAAGCCAAAGGCACACCGCCTCCGGGTCTTTCAAGAAAACAGATGAAACCGGGAAAAACCTACAAAGCGGGTGAGAAGATTCCGCCTAAACAGTACGGTAACTGTGTCGCGTGTCACAATATCGAAGGTGCGGTGGGTGCCGGAAATATCGGTCCCGATCTGCATAACTATAAAAAACAGTTTATAGATACCAAAGCGAGAGACTATCAGTATGTCTATCAGCAGATAGCCGATTCGAGGATTCATGATAAAGACTCACGTATGACGATCAACCTGACGACAGGCTTGTTTACCCCCGAAGAGGTATGTGCAATCGCATCGTACGTGGTAAGTGAGAAAAAAGAGAAGTAGGCAGTTATACAAAAGCACGGTTTATCTGTGCGTGAGCCTTGCGTTGAGCAAAACTCGGCGTTAGCGTAGTAAATAAAAAATAGGAGAATAATAATGAAAAGAAGAAGTTTTTTAAAAACAGTAGCAGCGACAGCGCCGCTGGCAATGATGTCGGCACCGATGGTTCTGAGTGCAAAAGAGGCACCTAAAAGCCCCAATGCGATGGATCTTGAAAGTGCGATCAAAACGATCACGGGCGGTAAAGAGGTGCAAAAATCCGACAAAATCAAACTGACAGTGCCTGAGATCGCGGAAAACGGTGCGGTGGTTCCGGTCAAAATCAATGTCGATCACCCTATGGAAGCGAACAACTATGTTAAAACGATTCATGTATTTGCAACGCAAAATGCCAATGTCCGTTGTGCTGATGTTCACCTGACACCGATGAACGGTAAAGGCTACTTCGCGACACGTGTCAAACTGGCAAAAAGCCAGAATGTCATGGCACTGGTAGAGTTGAGTGACGGGACATTTATCAAAGCGGAAAAACCGGTCAAGGTTACTATCGGCGGATGTGGTTGATCAAATAGACGAAAAAACAGGCATAAATAAAGAAAAGAAAAATAAAGGATAAAAAATGGGAAAAGCACTTGTAAAAATCAAACCGAAAAAGTATAAAGTCGGCGATATCGTCAAAGTAGATTTTATAGCGATCCATCCGATGGAAACAGGGATGCGCAAAAGTAAAAAAACCGGGAAAATCCTCCCCGCAAAGTATATTAACGAAGTGAAGTTTTACTACAACGGTAAACTTTTTACCAATATGGATATCTGGGAGTCTACTTCTACCAACCCCTATCTGTCTGTCAATCTGAAAATCACCGAACCGGGTGAAGTGAAGGTGACATTTAAAGACAATACCGGAGAAGCAGGCGAAAAGAGCAAAAAAATCAAACCAAGAGCCTAAGGAGCGGTCATGAAAAAAATAGTACTAACAGCAGCACTGCTTGTTTCATCGTCGCTTATGGCTGCGGACTCATCACAGTTTAGTATGAGTGCGGCGGATCGTGCGATGTATCAGGAGATGCTGGAGAACAACCCTGCTGATATCTTTGTCGATGAGGGCAGTGAACTGTTTGATGAACTGGTGACGGAAGAGGGGATGGCGAACTATCTGGGAGTAGATGTCAAAGCGCTTCCAAAGTATATCGCAGGATTTCCCCGCTATGTCAAAAAACTCGATATGGTGGCGGGACTGGATCAGGTGATGCAGGCGATCATGTGTGAAAAGGGCAAGAAGCCGTTCAAACTCAAAAGCAAAGAGATGTTTTCAATGCTGGCGTATGCCAAATCACTGGCAAATGATGAAAAGATCAACATCGATGTCAACGCAGATGAGCATATCAAAGCCGCCTACAAACTGGGTGGGCAGATGTACAACACACCGCGCGGCGGTCGCGGGCTGGCGTGTCTGAGCTGCCACTCCGAAGCGACGGTCGGACTTGCACTCAGAACACAGATACTGCCGAATCTCGGCAAAGTCAACGCTGCGGGCACCTGGCCTGCGTACCGTATGACGAAATCCTCCCTGCGTACACTTCAGAGACGTTTTCAGGGGTGTATGAAAAATGCGCTGATGGCGGTTATTCCCATCGGTTCCAAAGAGATGGTCGCACTGGAAGTCTATGTGACCGATATGGCCAAAGGGAAGCCTATCGCGATTCCCGGTCTGAAAAGATAAGGGGTTTTTTATGAACATAGACAGAAGAGATTTTATGCAGATCGCTGCGGCGCTGGGATTGTTTGCTATCACGGCACCGGGGAGTCTGATGGCAGGAGATAAAGCAAAAGAGAAGTTGCAAAATCTCAGTTTCAAAGATATCATGGAGATCGAACCAAAGGGGAAAGCGACGATTTTGCATATCTGCGATATGCATGCACATATCAAACCGCTCTATTGGCGGGAACCCTCTACGCTGATCTCCGCACCCAATCTGGTGGGAACACCGGGATTTATCTGCGGTCAGACGTTTGAGGAGTTCTACGGTATCGAGCCGGGAAGTCTGGATGAGTATTTCGATACCTATCTGAACTTTGAGACACTGGCGAAAAAGTTCGGCAAGATGGGCGGTATCGCGCATATGAAAACGATGATCGACCATGTCAAAAAGGAGCGCGGTGCGAAAAACGTACTGCTTCTGGATTCGGGCGATACATGGCAGGGAACTGCCGTGGCATTGAAAACCAAAGGCGAAGCGATCGTCGATGCACAGAACTATCTGGGTGTCGATGTGATGGTCGGGCACTGGGAGTTCACCTACGGCAAAGAGCGCGTCAAAGAGCTCATCGGGATGCTCAAGGGTGAGTTTATCTCCCAGAATGTGATCGATGACGATCCATTTTCCGATGATTTCGAAGAGTTGGTTTTCCCTCCCTATACGATCAAAGAGATCGGCGGGGTGAAGATCGGTATCATCGGGCAGTCTTTCCCGTTCACTTCGACGGCAAATCCGAAGAAGTTTACCCAGGGATGGAGTTTTGGACTGCGTCATGAGAGTTTGCAGGAGTATATCGACGAACTGCGCAAAGAGAAGAAAGTCGACTGTGTTGTCGTCCTCTCTCATGACGGTTTCTCCGTCGATCAGGAGCTGGCGAAAAAGGTGAAAGGTGTTGACTTTATCCTGAGTGGTCATACCCATGACCCGAGTCCCAAACCGATCATCGTCAACGATACAGTGATCCTGATCGCGGGAAGCCACGGCAAGTTTATCAGTCGTCTCGATCTGGAGATCAAAGACAAGAAAGTGGTCGATTACAGTTTTAAGCTGATGCCGGTCGCTTCCAAACTGATCCCTGCCGATCCTGCGGGAGAGAAACTGGTTGAGAAGTGGTACAAACCGTATGACAAAGAGCTCGGCGAAGTACTTGGAACGACCAAAGGAACGCTCTATAAAAGAGATACCTTCTACTCGACGTTCGATGCATTGATCGGGCAGGCGATTCAGGCGGAGATGGGGAGTGAGATCGTCTTTACACCGGGTTACAGATGGGGAACCAGCCTGCTTCCCGGTGACAAGATTCTCAAAGACAACGTCTATGAGATGACGGCGATCACCTATCCGGAAGTTTATACTTTTGAGTTAAAAGGTGCTAAAATTGCACAGCTCCTCGAAGATATAGCGGACAATGTATTCAATGAAAATCCACTCTATCAGCAGGGTGGTGACATGAGCCGATTGACCGGAGCGAGTTACAGTATCACTGTCGGTGCGAAGTCAGGCAAACGCATCAGTGATCTGAAAATAGGCGGCAAACCGATCGATTTGAAAAAGAGCTACATCGTCTCATCCTGGGGCGGAAACCTCCAAAACGCAGGCGAAAAGCTCCAGACCAAAAAGATCCGTGCGGTTTACGAAGTAGTCAGCGACTACATCCGTAAGAAAAAAGTAGTGGACATCAGCCCCGAATCCAACGTCAAAGTACTGGACTACGGATGCGGATGCCCCAAAAAAGGCGCTAAGTGCTAAAAGAGTGGGCATAGTGATTTGGGATTTATCCGAATTCGAAAGTGTCACAGTATGTGCTTGTTTTCATAGCGCGGTACATCTGTGCGCGAGCCTGCTGCTGAAGCAAACACAGCGTTAGCGTAGTGATTTGGGCTTTTGCTCAAATCGAGTATTAAAATGTTCACGGTACATCTGCGCGCGAGCCTTGCGCTGAGCAAAACCCAGTGTTAACGTAGCTATTTGGGCTTTGCCAAAAAAGTTTAGTCAGAAGAAGGATGCTCGGGTATTCCCCAAGCGCGGTTCATCTGCGCGTGGGCACTCCGCCGAGGAGAACCCAGTGTTAACGTAGCTATTTGGGCTTTGCTTAAATAGCGTATCAAAATAAAAAAAAAGGAAGAGGAATGAGAAAGTTTACAAAATTAGCAGTCGTCGCATCAGCGGCTATCCTATTGACAACTCAGGCAAATGCAGGTTATGTATTGAAGAAGAAGATCGGTGCACAGGAAACGAAACTGAGCATTTACGGATTTTCACAGATCGAAGCGCGTGGCGGTGACGGTACCAAGGGAATAAAAGACGGCGATGCCGCAGTCAAGTTCGGTGCGCAGCGTGTTCGTATCGGTATGAGTTATAGTGCAGGTCATGTAAGAGGGAAGTTGTTTCTCGATTTTAACAGACCGCACGATGACAAAAGCGGTGTCGGTCTGCCGGATATGGTCAAAGATGCGTTTGTGACCTATTTCATAGACAACACAGTCGCTATCAAACTCGGTTTGATCAAAACACCGCTGGGTATGGGCTTTACGATTCCCGGATGGAATCTCGATGTCGTCGAGCGCGGTTTTGACAAACAGCTGGCTTTTGAGAGAGATATGGGGCTGATGATCTCCGGTCGCGGTATCGGATATGAGGGCAACAAAGCCAACGGTTTCGAGATGGGTCACGAGAGACCGTGGCACGGATTCGGGTATGATATCATGATCGCCAACCAGGCAGGGCGCAGCGGCGCGGTAACCAAAGCAAAACCTGGAAATGACAACGCCTACATCGGGCGTCTGATGTGGGACTGGGGTGAGATACTCCATACGGAAGTTGCCTATGGTATCTCCAAACAAGCAGGGGGTATGGGTACAGACGACTACAAAGCACTGAACTTCGGTATCGATTCACACTTTGGTGAGGGAAATGTCAAGTTTGAGATGTATCGTGCGGAAAATATCAAAGGTGTCTCCGGTTGGGATGAGAATACTTATGCCGTTACAGGAACATACTATGTCGATCCGCAAGTGGAACTTGCGTTGAAACATATCCAGGGTGATGCGGAAAAAGGCGGTGTCAGTACCAACCTTGGTAATACCTACATCGGTGTGAACTACTATGTCAGTCCGTACGATGCGAAGATGAATAGAAGTTCCAAGCGTAAACGAAATGCGCACAGAATACAGTTTAACTATGTTGTGGCAAGCGGTGATACCGACGGAGCCAAAGTCTGGAACGGTCTCAAAGGCTATAAAGACGATGCATGGCTGGTACAGTACCAGTATAAGTTTTAGTGATCCGGCGGGTTTCCCGCCGACATTGCCGTACCGGTTCCTTTCCGACTCCTCCTTTATAGCGGAGCCGGTGCGGCAAGTCCCAATGCCCATAGTAGGTTAAGAAGATTTAAGCGCGGTTTATCTGCGCGTAAGCCCTGCGCTGAGCAGAACTCAGCGTTAACAAAGGAAACAGATGCGATATTTTATATTTACGGCTTTTTTTTCTATATTGTTGATCGCCGGGGGTGTGGGTGAGACGATATATAAAAAGAAGTGTGCTTCATGTCATGCCGGATATATCCCGATGGGAAAACTCAAAGAGAATTTTGTAGAGTATAACAATACCAAACTCCATCTCAAAGCACCGACACTCAACCAGCTCTCTTTTCGCCTGAAACAGAAGATAGGCGATCCCACCGGAGACAAAGAGATGCAGATGATGGAGATTGCCGCTTTTGTGAAGGATTATCTGGAGCATCCGGACAAAGCGAAGAGTGTCTGTATGAAAGAGGTGCTGGAAGCGTTTGATACGATGCCGTCGATGAAGGGGGAGCTTAGCGAAGAGGAGATCGAAGCAGTGGTTGCGTATATCTATGCGTTTGATGAAAAATCACTCTCATCCCACTCCGTGAAATATGAGCTTTTTGACAAGGCGTTGCAAAAGGCAAAAAAAGAGCACAAAATCGTCATGATCAAAGCGACAAGTCCCTATTGCCACTACTGCAAGATCATGGAACGGGAAGTTTTGAGTGACAAGGATATCGTCAAACTGTTGCAAAAAGGGTTTGTTTCGGTTGCAGTCGATGTCTATAAAGATCCGTTACCGCAGGGGCTGAAGTATAAGGTAACGCCGACTTTCTTCTTTCTCGACGGTAACGGTAAAGTGCTCAAGGTAATACCCGGTGCATTTAACAAAGAAGATTTCGCAGAAGTTTTAAAGGATGTTCAAAAATGAGATATATGTTGATGGTCATGTTGCTGTTAGGCAGTTTTCTCTATGCGGATACGGAGTTTGCTGATCCCAAACCCTCCATAGACAATCCCAGAAAGTTTGTATTTCCGATCTCCGAGGGAACCGACGCTGCGATCAACCATGTGCTGAGTTCCGCAAACAATGTCATGAAGTTTTACGGACCGGAGAAGTGTGAAGTCTGTATCGTCTGCTATTCCAAAGGGATCAAAGCGCTTCAGAAAAACAGAAGCTTTTCCAAAAGGGTCAAGTCGCTGATGACCTATGATGTGGAGTTCATCGCTTGTGGAAATACGATGAGAACACTGCGAATAAAGAAGAAAAATCTGCTGGACGGGGTTGAGATCGTGACGGCAGGTATTGTGGAGCTGATCGAAAGACAGTTAAGAGGGTGGATCTATATCCGTCCCTGAAAATCTAAAATAGGAGAAAATGATGAAGAAAATAGTTACACTGGTTTTGGTGCTGTTTTTTGCCGCAACAGCGGTGCAGGCAAATGAGGATATCGTTGTCTATAGCGTGGACAACGGCAAAAAGAGTATCACCCCCAAAGCGATCGAAGAGGCATTGAAGAAGAACGGCTTTGTCGTACCTGTCAACAGGGATATGAACGGACCGTTTAAAAAGCAGTTTCAAAAAACTACTTTCGATACTTACAATCTGCTGATCGCGTATCATAAGACGATCACGATGGATCTGGTTTTGAAAAATGCTGACAGCGGTGTCTTTGCCCCCTTTTCCATGGGTATCTGGCAGAAGAAGGGTGACAAGAAGTTTCAAGTAGCTTTTTTGAGTGCCAAAGCGATGAGCAGAATCGTCGGCGGTCAGGAGGATCTCTTTAAAAAGCTGGAGGCAGCTACGCGAAAAGCGGTAACATCCGCTCTGCCCGGTGCGAAAGAGGAGAAACTACCGTATGAACGTGGAAGTGTCAAGCATGCTCTGTTGACAAAAGTGACTGTCGAATCCGATCCTGATGAGGCGGAAGATACATTTGACGAGGTTAAGATGAGTATCGAATCAGGTCTCAAACCGATCGGTTTTATCCTGGCAAATCAACTGCTTTATGATATGGATCTCGATGAAAAGAATCATGAAGATTTTATCTTTTATGAGACAGAGTCACTCTGTAAACTGAAAGTGATCTACAACATCGCTGCCAAACATCCCGAAGCGGGCGCTTTTGCACCGTGTACGCTGGCGATGTATCAGAAAAAAGGTGCCAAAGAGATGACGCTGGTCTTTCCCAATGTCTATAATTGGTTTGCAACACTCAACCTCAAGGATGAGAAGCTGAAAGAGTTGTTGCTAAAAGCGCAGACAGATATGGAAAAATTGCTCAACACACTCAACGAATAACCATCTCATCCGTACCGGCAGACAGATAGCTACTTCTGATCTGTCGGTGCACTGTATCCGTTATACTATCCCGAAATAGCCAAGTATCTGATAGGTTCCGGCAGAACAGATAGCCGCAAACATACCTGCCAGCAGATCATCTCCCATCACACCCAGACCACCTTTTACTTCACGGTCGATGCGTCCGATGACAGAGGGTTTCCAGATGTCAAAAAGGCGGAAATAGAGTACTGAAAA
>QNZT01000117.1 GCA_003978455.1 Sulfurospirillum sp. | reverse complement strand
GTTTTTGTGTCGCAGACATCTCACATAGATGCGGTTTTCGTCCCAGCTTGGTCACGATCCTGTTGACGATCGCCCGTCCCCATTGGTCATCGTGCTTGCTCAACTGCTGGATAAAAGCGTTGGCAAGCGGTTTAGCAATATAGTTATAGGTTTTATTGGCAATAATCTCTTCAAGGATGTAGTTTCTGTCGATATTTGCCGCTTTAAATACTTTGAGATCGGAAAGAGAGTTTTCACGGGCAATCGTATAGATATCGGGATTGTGCTTGCGTGCAAGCATCACCACTGCAAGATTAACCATATCGTCTCTCGTGCCTGCCACGATCACAGCTGCTTCATCTACACCTGCATCGATCAGCTTATTTTCCAGATGCTCTTCACTGAAAATCTTCTCTACTTTATGCACCTGTTTGAAAATATCACCTGCATCGATAAATACATACTCGACCTTTGCCTTGATCAGACCCATCTCCAGTGCTTTCCCCATTCGCCCATAACCGAAAACGACAAATTTCCCACGGGGAATCTTTTCATGAAGTCCGATCTGCAACGGATGCCCATGCACCCACATCTCCAGCATCCACAGGTGCGGTGCGGTCATCGCCAGATAGAGTCTGTTGGAGATCACTTTAAAGGGATTTTCGATGTGGTCGATACCGATGGTATAGAGGTAGTCATTGTTTTGGAGGGTATTGGAACGGACGATGATTTTTGCATCAGGATTGAGGTATTTGCACATCATCGCGATTTTGGTATTTTTGTACTCTTTTTCAAAAACGATCACCACACTTTTGCACATCGGCGATCTGATACCTGCCATCTCCACCACCGAAACATCCAGCAAATCCCCATGAAAAGCGGGAATATGCGGATGATACCCCTCCAGTTTCAAAGCATCTATCTTTGTTTCATCTTTATCGATCACCACCATCCGCCGTGGGATCTGACTAAGCCTCTTGATCAACTTTTTCGTTACATTGTTGTATCCGAAGATCAAAATAAACGGCTCATTCATCTCTTTCACATCGGAAACAAATTTTGAACGTGCAATCTCTTCGGCAAGTACTTTATCCTGAATCAGCGCGACAATCGTACCTATACCGTAAAACCATCCGATTACCGTCAGATAGATGGACATCGAAACCCATATCTTCTGAGGATAGGTAAACGCGTACGGAGACTCACCGAAACCGATCGTCGAAGCCATATAGCTGACAAAGTAGAAAGCGTCAAAAAAGTTCAGATGATAGATATTGCCCTGATCATCCTGTCCGGGGATCAGCATCATCCCCAGTATGGAGACAGCGAACGTCACAATGATGATGATAAAAGGAATCCTCAGCCGCCGGATGACTATCCAGCTTGCGTAACTTTGCATCGTCTATCTTTTGGATTTGAGCGTATCACCCACAAATATCACCACCGATGTGATATTTGCCAGAAGTGCACCGCCTGAGAGCGAGATGATAGCAGTGGAAGACTCGATATCCAACCCACCGAGACCATACAGTGCAATCCCCCAGATAGAAGCGGAACCGATCAGCTGAATATCAGCCACCAGTGAAGTCGCCAGTAAAACCGATCCGACCTGTGTTTTATCCCCGAACTTCATGATCGTTGCGATCAAGTTGACCACAATCGCGGCAAAAAGTTCATATTTGCTATGCTCCGCCAGCACTTCCGGATTTCCGTAGAAAAATCCGAAGTTCAGCGTCATCGCCAAGATAAAGAAAAACCCTGAAATCACTTTATCAAAATTCATCATACTCTCCTTTGGTAAAACAAATTATACCGCAAATAGGAGAATAAAAAAATTAAGCCTATTAAAAGTAACTTATAGTTTCGCTCCTGGCATCTTTCTTTGACAAATCTTTAAGCTTTAAGATTTTTTACAATATCCCTATGATAAAATCAGACTACTATAGATAGTATAATAAAGAAAAAGCCAAACCTGTCGTGAGGCAGGGACGGAAAGCGATGAGACTCGTATGTCGAGTTTGTCATGGTTGCCAAAACATAAACTATAACGAGATATATTCGCCTTCTTTTTCTCTTCTTAGCTTCTATCGTTTTCAATTCTTAAGGATACTTGTTCATGTTAGTCAAATATATATTTTTATGCACCACTGTTTTGATTTTAATAGGTTGTGGCGGTAGTACATCTACAGTAGAAGAAAACACAACCATTACCCTTCAACCACCTCTCGTCGATCCGAAAAAACCATTTGCTATAGAAGGATATCCTAAAAAAACAGCCCACATTTATGAGAGATACCACTTTCAACCAAAAGCTGACAGTGACAGCAATAATCCTTTAACATTCAGCATAGAAAACAAACCATCCTGGGCAGAGTTCAACACCACTACAGGTCTGCTTGAAGGTTATCTCTCTCCCGGTAGCGATGGAAACTACAGTGATATTCATGTTTCTGTCAGCAATGGATCAGAAGTTGTGTCGCTATCTCCTTTTTCTGTAGAAGTGTTACCGGCAATAGACATCGCCCATAAATTTGGAAAGGCGACTCAGGGAACGGATAGTTCTTATCACTATTATCAACCGGCTTCCAACACTATTGACGATGATGATACGACATATAACCATACAAGTGGCGGCAGTGATGGAAAAAATTGGCTACAGATCGAACTTCCAAGTCCAACCAAAGTATCAAAAATCGTGATTCAAAATGCCAATGGAAACAGCCATCGACTCACCAATGCAAAAGTCTATTTAAGAGACACGCCGTATGATGGAAGTACCGATGAAAAGAATCTGCTCAAAACACTAAAAGCAACCAACAGTGTGCAGATTATCGATTTAACACCACCCAAAAGCGGGACTTATCTTCTTATCAAAGGAGAACAACGAGATGAAGATAACCGACATATCCACTTAAAGAGAGTGGAGGTGTATGGGCAGACACCTGCTGCACCTGTTTTTGAGACAGAAGATAGAAAATATCTGATTTCAGGCACAACCAGGACGGGGACAAAAATCACAACGGTTCATGCCGTAGATTATCAAGATGATCCAATCACTTACAGCATTGTCCAGAATGTTCCTTTTTCAATCAATAATAACGGAGAAATAACCGTTAGAGATACCTTAACAGCTCCTGTTTATGCTTTTGATGTAGAGATCAGTGACGGCATAGATACAACGAGAGAACGCTTTACCATAAACGTCACCGTTAAAAATGTGATTGAAAAGGTCTTGACCTCTGGAGATGTGCGTAATACAAAAGTAACAGAAGAGGAGTTGATTCAAGCCGCCCGAGAAGAGATAGATAGTCTGCGCAAGGGAGATTCTCTCATTTTTGATATCTATCAAAACGGCAATATCTCGTATACCCCAGAAAGTAATTCTCAATATATCAATATTTTGGCTGATGTCAAAGAGGTATCTCCTCTCCTCTACGGAAACAAAAACAGGGTTTTGGCTGCCGCAGGAAAAAAAGCAGAGAGTAGATTTTCTATTTTCGGCTCTAACCCTCTCTCTTTTTTTGGGAATGGGAAAAATTTAAATTATGAACCATACATGAAAAGAGTATTTGCATGGTTACTGGCTGGAGAGCCTGTCGATACACATATTTTAAAGAAAAATCAAAATATTGTTTTATCATATACCACCAATACAAGTGCCATAAAAAGCTGGATAGAGGACAATTACCCGAAGTGGAGCATAAAAAGATGCAACGACAAAAACACGCTGGAGAGTTGTTACGACGGTGCTGATTTGATTATTTTAGGGCATTCGGGCAATGATCATGATGCACAGGCAATACAGACTCTCTTACCAAAAGTAGTCACACAAGCAACCCCGGTTTTGTATCTTCATGACAGTTGGGGAACAAATAGTCTGGCGGACACCATAGCATCTTTTTTTGGTATTGCATTTCCTTATGCCGGAAACTATTGGGACAATGACGCTGCATCCTGGCAAAATGTCTCCCTGATGCAAAGAAGCTTTTTTGAGAACTTTGGTTACGAGTCGATAGATACGATGTTACATCACTTTCAGGATCAAGATTATAACTTTGATTGGGGCAAATGCAAAAAGAGTGACGGGACGATGGATGAAAACGGTGATGAATGTTCTGCTGTCGTTGGTTTAAAGAGTCAGTTTCACGATGGGGCAAGTAAAGTGAAAAATCTCATGTCGCTATTGGACAGACAGAAAAAAGATATTTTTAAAACCCGAAACTATCGTCTTCAAAAACTTTTGGCATTGCTGGGAGACAAGTTTCGTCAGGATATCGTATTTCCTATGGATAAAGTAACTACCGATGACACTACGTTCATGAAATCATACTACGCCGATCATGCGGTGTACAATTATAGAACGATCAACCCTGTTCAACCAGATATGGGTAACTTTAGCCGCAGTGATTTTTCAGATATCACCCCAACAACAAAAACCGTACATATGACAACCAAAAATCCTTTTAGGGCGGCAGGGGTATATGTATTGCCAAACAAAACCGTGAAAATCACACGATTGGACGATAATCATTCAGTCGCAACAAAAGTGTTTATCAATTCCTTGCGGAGTGGAGCAACACATCAGTACCAAAAAAATGGTTATAAAAGACCTAAATATTTACAATCCACACATATAGAGGTAAAGCCTCATGAGAGTATCTATATGACTTCACCTTATGGTGGACCTCTGGAGATCGCATTTAACAAAAATGGTGCAAAAGTATCATTTAAAATAGAAAATATTGGCGTACATCCGGTTTGGAGTGAGTTTGACACAAACCCGGACAAAGATGGTGATTTTATGGCAGCACTCGATGCGGACAAGTATGATTGGGCTGAGATTGTTACAAGTGCATTCGAAGTGCACTCGACAAGAGACAAAATGCTTGATTCTATTCACAATTTCAGATGGGGTAGCGCCTCAGCTCTTGCAGAAGCAACCAAAACGTATGCGAGTAGCAATCCTATGTCATTGGCCGGGTATAAGGGACCTGGGATTGAGGCGGTAGCTGACATTGTAAACTATACCACGCACAAAGGCATTCCTATCTACAATGCAGATTTTGTCAAGCATATGAATGCCGACCAGGCAGCATGTGGATCTGGGTGTTCAGGAAACCCTTATGATGCTTATTGGGCATTTGACCCGATTGCACATGGGGATATTCATGAAGTCGGACACTCTTTGGAGCGAGCGCTCTTCAGGTTAAAAGGATGGGAACTTCACTCCAGTACCAACTACTATGCTTACTATACTCAGATGAGATACAATCAATATGTAGAAGCCAATGGACTGGAAGAGAAATACTACAAAACCAATAGTCATATCCCCAAACATGTCTTTAAAAAGCAATATGAGACACTGCAAAGCTGCGTAAATGCTACCAACACTACAAGTTGTATGCAAACCTACTGGGATAGCTCAAATTACAGCTCCCAATCGCTCTTTAATATAGAAGCGATGATGTATGCACAAAAGTATGCAGAAGGAGACTACGCTTTAACCAATGGTTTTCATCTGCTTGGAAGGTTGCATATTTTAGAGAGATACCTGGCAAAAGATGCCAAAAAGGACTGGGAAAATGCCAAAGATAAATTGGGCTTTGAAAATTACAGCATAGATGAGATAAATGCTATCGATGCCAACGACTGGTTACTTGTCTCTCTGTCATGGGCAACAGGTCTTGACTACCGACCTTTTTTCGATATGTATGGTCAACCCTATTCCGACAAAGCCTCGACACAAGTTGAGGATTACGGATATAAAGCTGTAAAAAAAGTTTTCTTTGCAGAAGATATCGATAGTGGATTTATCTTGCCAAGCAATACAGCAGGAGATTATTTGAATAAAACAGAAGTACCTGTAGATGGGCATACAAGCTATCCGTATTAAACACAAATAGTTTTATTTCATGATACAATTTTAAGAATACAAAAAGAGGAGTCTCTATGGCACTGGCTATCATCTGTTCCGGCGGCGATGCTCCGGGTATGAATCCCGCCATCAAAAAATTTGTCGATTATGTTTATAAACGCGGTGAAACACCCTATTTCATCTATGATGGACTCGAAGGGATGATCGACGGGAAAATCAAATATGCGCATCATGAAGATGTCGCAGGTATATTGCACAACGGCGGTGCGATTATCGGATCTTCACGCTCCAAACGCTTTTACGAAAAAAGATACCGTGAACAAGCCTACCGCAATCTCCAGGATCATGATATCGATGGCGTTGTCGTCCTCGGCGGAGACGGCTCCTACAACGCCTTTGAAGTACTCGGACGCGAATTTCCCGTCAACTTTGTCGGTATCCCCACCACCATAGACAACGACATCTACGGCACAGAGTACTGCCTCGGCGTCGATACCGCACTCAATGTCATCCGCTGGGCAGTGGACAATATCCGTGATACCGCATCGACCTTCAAACGTGCTTTCGTCGTTGAGACGATGGGGCGGGAGTGCGGCTATCTGGCAGCGGTCACCGGACTCTCCAGCGGTGCGGAGATCTGTGTCATCCCGGAGATGAACTTCAATAAAAACGTCGCCGCACACTTTTTGAAAAAAGACCTTGCCGAGGGAAGAGGCTATATCCTCGCGATTGTCGCAGAAGGAACCAAAATGACCCAAAATATCAAAGAGTGGCTCGAAGAGGATATCGGCGTGGAGACCAGAGTAACGGTACTGGGGCATATCCAGCGCGGCGGAAACCCCACTGTTCATGACAGGATGATGGCATTTGAGTTTACCGTCAGAGCCGTCGATCTGCTACTTGCCAACACAGGCATACGTAAAGCGATCAGCTACCGAAACGGAGAGTTCGTACCGATGGATATCTCCGAAGTGAACAACGGCAAATACACCATCCCCGCAAATATCCTGCGCGACCTGCACTTTCTCGACTAAGGAGCCTATATGTTAAAGATTCAAAATCTCTCGATTCAGGATGCCACCCTCTTTATCCGCTGTGATTTCAACGTCCCGCTCGACGAGTTCGGCAACATACGCGACGATAGACGCATCCGTGAAAGCCTGCCTACGATCCACTATGCACTCGATCACAACTGCAAAATCATCCTCGCCAGTCATCTGGGACGACCAAAAGGCAAACCCGATCCGAAACTCTCACTCCTCCCCGTCGCCAGACGACTCACCAGACTGCTCGATATGCAAGTTCTCTTTGCACACGATCCCGGAGGTGAAGATAGCAAACAAAAAGCTGCGAAACTTAAAAACGGTGAAATCCTTCTGCTTGAAAATCTCAGATTCGATCCCGGCGAAACCGCCAATGACCCGCAATTTGCCAAAAAACTGGCTGATCTTGCAACATTCTATGTCAATGATGCATTTGGTGTCTGTCACCGTGCCCACGCCTCAGTCGAAGCGATCACCCACTATTTCGACACCGCACACAAGGGTGCAGGCGATACCATTGAGTCAACGCTTTTGGAACAAAGTCCCAAAAACTACGCTAACACTGAGTTCTGCTCAGCGCAGGGCTCACGCGCAGATAAACCGCGCTCAAATTCCCTTAACTTGACGGCTCGCAAGGGTGCCGGCTTTCTTCTGCAAAAAGAGATCAACTTCTTTCATGATGTCCTCCAGAAACCACCCCACCCTTTTACCCTCATCGTCGGCGGCAGCAAAGTCTCTACCAAACTCGGTGCACTGAAACATCTGCTGCCCGAAATCGACAAAATGCTCATCGGCGGAGGCATGGCTTTTACCTTCCTCAAAGCACTCGGTTACGAAACAGGCAGATCGATCGTCGAAGAGGATTTGATCGAAGAGGCGAGAGGGATTCTTCATGAAGCAAAAACACAAAAAGTAAAAATCTTCCTGCCGGTTGACTTTATCGTGGCAAAAGAGATGCAGCAGGAGACCAAAAGCAAAGTCGTCACCTATCAGGATATCCCCGATGACTATATGGGACTGGACATAGGACCCGCAACCCTGCAACTCTTTGAAGAAGCGACACAAAAAGCGAAAATCATCCTATGGAACGGACCGATGGGTGTCTTTGAGATAGACAAATTTGCACAGGGAAGCCTCAACCTCGCCCGCTACATCGCCACCCTGCACGCCACCAAAATCATCGGCGGCGGAGACACAGGAGAGATGATCCACAAAGCCGGTGTGATAGAGAAGATGACCTTCGTCAGCACAGGAGGCGGCGCATCGCTGGAACTTTTACAAGGGAAAGAACTGCCGGGGATTAAAGCGTTGGACTGAGACGCGTCATATCTACTGAGGTACACAAAAACAGATACCGCGTCTACCTCAACTGATGCTTCAGTGCATCGAGCCTTTCGATACGTGCCTGTGTACTCGGGTGTGTCGAGAAGAGACTGGCAAATGAAAAATCTTTCCCCGTAAAAGGATTGACGATAAACATATGTGCGGTTTCGGGTGTCGCGTCGTGGATGATACCGCCTTTGTTGAAGTTTTCCAGTTTCATGAGCGCACTTTGCAGCCACTCCGGATGCCTGGTGAGTTTTGCTGCACCCTCATCTGCCATAAACTCCCTGTTTCTGCTCACCGCCATCTGGATGATCGACGCTACCATCGGCATCACAAACATCATGACCATCGCAATGATCGGATTTGGTCGTTCATCGTCACTGCTTCCGCCGAAAAAGTAGAAGAAGTTCGTCAGCATCGCTATCGCACCGGCAATCGTCGCAGCGATGGTACCGATGAGGATATCGTAATGCTTCACATGGCTCATCTCATGCGCCAGCACCGCTTCTACTTCATGATCATCCAAAAGTTCCAGCAATCCCTCTGTCACCGCAACAGCAGCGTGGCTCGGGTTGCGTCCGGTGGCAAACGCGTTGGGTATGTGATCGGGTATGATATATACTTTTGGCATCGGCGTTCCTGCTCTTTGGGCAAGTCTGCGCACGATACTATAGAGCCCCTGAGCACTTCTCTCATCAACCTCGACTGCATGATAGTGACGCAACACCGCTTTGTCCGAGTTGTAATACGCCCAGAAGTTCATCGCCAAAGCCATCAAAAAGGCGATCATCATCCCCTGCTTACCACCCAACATACCGCCAAACCAAACAAAAAGGAGTGTCAGTAACGTCAGTAAAAATACCGTCTTAACAACTTCCATAATCTATTCCTTCCTCAAATAATATACCGTCAATCTCATGATCGGCTGCCCACTCCATATCGGACTGAGCCCCTGTATAGAGCAAGATTTTAGCATCAAAAAGATAACCGTCGGCAAATTTCTGAGCATCGATCGCCACACTTTTGTCACAGACGATAAAGTCACATCCCAGTGCCTGCGCAAACAGAACATCTTTTTTGGTATCACAGATCAGTGCGAAAGGGACACTGTTTTGTGCACAGTGGCGACACAACGGCAAATTTGCTTCGCTGAAAGAGAAAATAACACGGCTGTTCGATGGCGTACAGCTGATATCTTCCACTTTTTTGATCAGATAAAACGGTTCAAAACCGATCCAGGGATGCCCGATGATAATCATTTGAGCTCCGCACACTCTTTGGAACAGTAGTAGTGCCCATCTTTCAAAATCACTTCATCCACACTGACATACACACTGCATTTATAACACTCTACCACCGTTTCGGCTTCCTCTTTTTCAGCCGCTTTTGCGGATGCCTGTTTCGTTTTCTCTTTAACTTGATCCAGCAGATTACCCTCACGGATAAACAACACATAGACCCCGTAAATCACCAGTCCCAGTATAATCAGTTTAATAATCATTTCAATCCTTTGATAAAGAGGTAGTTGCGTTTCCCTCTGTTGATAATCTCACTCTGCCACGCATCGTCAAGCTCTTCATGAACACCCTCACCTTTGTAAAAAAGCAGTACCGTTTTTTCACCGATAAAATCCTTTGCCAGATCGATCAGAAAGCCTGTTTTCGCCACCGCACGGGAAGTGATAAGATCCGCTTCAAACGGTTCGACATCTTCGATCCGATCACTCTTGATCGTCACATTGTCCAAACCCAGCTTCGACTTGACCAGATGCAAAAACGCACTCCTTTTCATGAGCGGTTCCACCAGGGTAAAGTGGATATCCGGATACGCCATCGCCAAAATCAACCCGGGGAAACCGGCACCTGTACCGATATCTACCGCTTTTTGAATCTTCGCAGTGCTTAAAAACTGCATCGGATAGAGTGAATCTTCGATATTTGCATCCACTTCATGAAGATCTTTTACGCCGGAAAGACGGTGTACTTTGTTGTACTGGAGCAAAAGTTTTGCGTACTGGTCAAATTTATCCATCAAAACAGATGTCCCATTTTCGCTTTTTTCGTCTTCAGGTACTCTTTGTTATGGGGGTTTGCTGCCACTATGATCGGTAGTCGTTCGACGATTTCGATCCCCTCCAGGCTCTCCAGCTTTTTGGGGTTGTTCGTCAGCAGTTTAATCTTTTTGATACCGAAGTAGTTGAGCACATACTCCACCATCTCGTAACTGCGTTCGTCGGCACTGAAGCCGAGCTGATGGTTTGCTTCGACGGTATCAAGTCCCTCATCCTGCAATGCGTAGGCGTTTACTTTGTTTAAAAGACCGATATTTCTTCCCTCCTGACGCAGGTAGATCACCATCCCACCCTCACGGTCAATCGTTTTGAGCGCGTAGTGCAACTGCTCTCCGCAGTCGCATTTCATACTGCCAAGCGCATCTCCGGTGAGGCACTCGCTATGTACACGCACCACCGGTGTCTCTCCAAACGGCTCTCTGAAAATCACCAGATGCTCTTTTTCACCCTCTTGAAACGCCTGTATCAAAAACTCGCCGAACCGGGTGGGAAGTTTGGCGATTTGGGATATATCTATCTTCATATGTTATAATTTCCTAAATTATGGTAAAATCAGCGTTTTTCCAAATATAGATCGATTTTATCACACCTGAGGCTAAAAGATGTTTAAAAGATTCAGAAGAACACGTATCAACCCGAAACTGCGCACTCTGCTGACACAGACCAGACTCTCTGTGGATGACTTTATCTATCCACTTTTTATCAAAGCGGGTGAAAAGGGATACAAAAAAGAGATCGGCTCGATGCCCGGTGTTTACCAGATGGGTATCGACGAAGCGGTCAAAGAGTGCGGTGCACTCAAAAAACTGGGACTCTATTCGATCATACTGTTCGGTATTCCCGATGTCAAGGACAGTGTGGGAAGTGATGCACTCTGTGAACACGGTATCATCGCCGAAGCGATCCGCGCTATCAAAACAGCGCACCCCGATATGTTTGTCGTCAGTGACCTCTGCTTTTGTGAATACACCGACCACGGACACTGTGGTATCCTGGATCTCGAACATGAAACAGTCGATAACGATGCGACTCTGGATATCCTCGGAAAACAGGCAGTGATTCACGCCAAAGCGGGTGTCGATATGATTGCGCCCAGCGGGATGATGGACGGGATGATCACCGCTATACGTTCGGCTCTCGATGAAGCGGGATTTATCAACCTGCCGATCATGAGCTATTCGACCAAATTTGCCTCTGCCTACTACGGACCGTTTCGCGACGTGGCGGAGTCGGCACCGAGTTTCGGAGACAGACGCAGTTACCAGATGAATCCGGCAAACCGCGACGAAGCGATTCTGGAGAGCCTCGAAGATGAAAAAGAGGGTGCGGATATCCTGATGGTCAAACCGGCGCTTGCCTATATGGACATCGTCAGAGATATCCGGAACAACAGCCGTCTGCCGCTGGCAGTGTACAATGTAAGCGGGGAGTATTCCATGCTCAAATATGCAGGTGCCGCCGGTCTGATCGACTATGACCGCGTCATGATGGAGACGTTGCTTGGATTTAAAAGGGCGGGGGCTGATATCATCATCACATACCATGCAAAAGAGGCAGCAGCGCTTTTGCAGAAGGGATAAACTTATGAGACACTTTTTAACACTGAAAGACTACACTAAAAAAGAGATCAAAGAGATCATCAAACTTGGCTTCAAGATCAAGAAAAAGCTCAAAAAAGGGAAAAAGAGACCCTACCTGAAAAAACAGACACTGGCGATGATCTTTGAAAAATCGAGTACCAGAACACGGATGAGTTTTGAAATCGGAATGTATCAGCTCGGAGGACATGCCGTCTTTTTGTCCTCCAACGACTCCCAGTTGGGTCGTGGAGAGCCGATGAAAGATACCGCCCGTGTTATCAGCCGTATGGCAGATATGGTCATGATACGTACTTTTTCACAGGAGAGCCTCGAAGAGTTTGCCAAATATGCTACCGTTCCGGTCATCAACGGTCTAACCGACCTCTATCATCCTGTACAGTTACTCGCCGATTACATGACTATGGTAGAATACGGCAAAGATAAAAATCCGGTTGTCGCCTATGTCGGTGACGGGAACAATATGACCCACTCCTGGATGTGGATGGCGGCAAAACTGGGTTTTGAGCTTCGCGTCGCTTCTCCCATGGGCTATGAAGCGCACGGTATGGTGATTCATGAAACACTCACGGAAGCCAAAAAATCGGGTGCGAAGATCACCTTTTTTCATGATCCCAAAGAAGCGGTCAAAGATGCCGATGTCGTCACGACCGATACCTGGATCTCCATGGGGCAGGAAGATGAAAAAGAGCAGCGTATCAAAGATTTTGCAGGGTTTATCGTCGATGAAGAGATGATGAAACTGGCAAAAAAAGATGCGATTTTTCTCCACTGCCTGCCTGCATACAGGGGGTATGAGGTGAGTGAAAGTGTCCTCGAAGGCAACCAGCACGTCATATTTGACGAAGCGGAGAACAGACTACATGCCCAAAAAGGGCTGATGGTCTGGCTTGACAGACAACGATAACCAAGGATGAGGGGAACAGATGCACGAAAAAGAAAAAGATGAAAAAAAGCAGCAGAGCGAACAGCTGCCTGAGAAGAAAAAATACAATATCATAGAGAAGATCGATTCTCTTTCGGAGAAACTGGGGATCAGCAAAGAGCGCCGCACGCTGCTGGGCATCAAAGATACAGACGATCCAAACGTCAAAGAGCTCTACCTCAAAGAGGGAGAGTGGAAAGAGGATGAACCCTGGTTTGCCATAGAAGACAACAATGAAAAAAAAGCGTACGCTTTTATCCCTGCGGAGGCTTTTTCACAGATCATCGATACACTGCGCCATGCGCAACAGGAGAACTTCAATCTCAAACTTGAAAAGACGATCTGGCAAAATATCCCCGCGGATTTTGAAGATGTATGGGTCGTCGCGATGGAAGAGATCCGAAAGTATGCACAGCAAAACAATCCCGACCAACCGGTCTCTATCGATCTGGACAAATTGGTCAAAAAGATCAAAAAAGAGCACCCCAACCTCTTTATCAATATCAGAGACTTTATGCCTCCGCAAATGAACCAGTTACAGGATAACCATGATTGATTTTAACAAATTTACCAAATACTCCAAACCGGGACCGCGCTACACCAGCTACCCTACGGCACTGGAGTTTAACGAAAGCTTCGACAACAACGCCCTTCTTGCAGAGTTTGAGAACCAGGACAAAAGCCGTCCTCTCTCACTCTACTTTCACCTTCCCTTTTGCCGGAGCGCCTGCTACTTCTGCGGCTGCAACGTCGTCTTTACCTCGAAAGAGGATAAAAAAGAGCGCTATATCACCTACATCGAAAAAGAGCTGAAGATCCTCGCTTCACACCTCGACACCAAAAGAGATGTGATCCAGATGCATTTCGGCGGCGGTACACCGACATTTTTCAATCCTGAACAGCTTGGACGTGTTATAGCGCTCATCAAAGATACCTTTCCCAACTTCACCGAAGATGCCGAAGTGAGCTGCGAAATAGATCCCCGCTTTTTCACAAAAGAGCATATGGAAGTTCTGAAAAAGGGCGGTTTTAACCGTATCAGCTTCGGCGTGCAGGACTTTGACCCCAAAGTACAGGAAGCGGTTCACCGCATACAACCCTATGACGTCACCAAAGCGGCGATCGATCTTGCCAGAGAAAACGGTATCGAATCGGTCAATGTCGATCTGATCTACGGTTTGCCGTTCCAGACTTTCGAGACATTTCAAAAGACACTTCAGCTGGCACGCTCTCTGGATGCCGACAGATTTGCCGTGTTTAACTACGCCCATGTGCCGTGGCTCAAAAAGACGATGCGCAAGATCGACGAAACCACCCTGCCCCACCCCTCCGTCAAACTGGAGATACTAAAATACACCATCGACTACTTCACTTCAGAGGGCTATAAAATGGTCGGCATGGATCACTTCGCCAAACCGGAAGATGAACTCTTCAAAGCGATCGAAAAGGGTGAATTGCACCGTAACTTTCAGGGATACACCACCAAAGGCGGCGCAGACCTCATCGGTGTCGGTCTGACCAGTATCGGAGAAGGGAAAGACTACTACGTCCAGAACTATAAAAATATGCACGACTATGAAACAGCGATCGATGAAGGCAGACTTCCTGTTGAGAGAGGCATCAAACTGACAGAGGACGACGTGATCCGCAATGCGGTCATCATGGAGCTGATGAGCAACTTCAAACTCGATATCTCCCGTATCGAAAAAGAGTTCGGGATCGATTTTTCCGACTACTTCAGCGAGAGTCTCGAAGCACTCAAAGAGTTTCAGGATGCCGATATCGTCTCCGTCACGAAAGAGGAGATCAAGGCGAGTCCGACCGGCGAAATGCTCATACGCAACATCGCCATGGTATTCGATGCCTACATGAACAGACACGCCGGCAACAAAAAAACATTCAGTAAGACAATATGAGTAAAAAAGAAGAGATTTTCAATTTTCAGGAGACAAGTGACGCGTGCATCAAGTGCGGTAAGTGTATTCCCGTCTGCACGATCCACCAGGTTAATCCCGACGAAACCACTTCACCGCGCGGTTTTATCGACCTGCTCGGGCAGTATCAGGCGGGAAATCTTACGCTGGACAAAACGGCGAAAAATATCTTTGAGAGCTGCTTTTTGTGTACCAACTGTGTCGATGTCTGCCCCAACTCGTTACCGACCGATATGGTCATCGAAGAGGTACGCGCGGATATCGCCGACAAGTTCGGTATCGCCTGGTTCAAACGCATCGCATTTTATATGCTGGAACACCGCAAGGTGATGGACATCGTCATGAAGTTCGGCTTCATGTTCAAAACGTGTGCACTGGCAGAGGATGAGAAAGGGCGCGGTCTCAAAGCGCGTTTTTCACTGCCGATGATGAAAAAGGGACGACTGATCCCCTCCATGATGAAGCGGAGTTTCCTCAACAGTTACCCTGAGCATATCCCTGCAAAAAAACCGTCTGAAAAGCAGCAAAGGGTGGCGATCTTCATCGGCTGTCTGGGAAACTACAACTACGAAGGTATCGGCAAAAGTCTGGTGGAGATTCTGGAGAAACTCAATATCGAAGTCTTTATCCCCAAAGAGCAGCAGTGCTGCGGCGCACCTGCCTACTTTACCGGAGCGGTGGATTCCGTGGAGCGGATGACAAAGAAAAATATTGCCTATTTTGAAAGCTTTATGGACGAATACGATGCGATGCTCATCCCCGAAGCGACCTGCTCCGCCATGGTCAAACACGACTGGGCGGTTTTCTTTAAAAATCACCATATGCCGGAGTGGGAAGAGCGCGCCAAAAAAGTGAGCGAAAAGATTTTCATGGCGACACAGTGGCTTCATGACAACACCGACCTCGCCCAAATACTGGCGGAAAAAGGCAAAAAGTTTGACGAAATCGTCACCTATCACGATCCCTGCCACGCACGAAAAGTTCAGGGTATCTGGCAGGAGCCCAGAAATCTGCTCTCCAAAAACTATCCGATGCAGGAGATGAGCGATCCCAATCGATGCTGCGGTTTCGGCGGTGTGACGATGCAGACGGAGAAGTTTCATCTTGCAGAGCTGGCGGGCAAACCCAAAGCGGCGATGATCAAAGAGACCAAAGCAACCTATGTCTCTGCCGAGTGCAGCGCCTGTCGTGTACAGATCAGCGAATCACTCAACAACAGCGGTGACAGTGAAACTATCTTTAAAAACCCGCTTGAACTCATCGCGGAGGCACTCAAATAATGCAATTTTGGAACCATATCTACGAACACTTCAACCCTGTTGCCTTCAAACTCGGCGCCATCCAGGTACACTGGTACGGCATCATGTATGTCCTTGCCCTGCTGGTGGGAATCGCCGCCGCAAAATGGATCGTCAAAAAAGACAACCTTCCCATATCGCAGGAGATGCTGGACAACTATATCATCTGGATCGAAGTGGGCGTTATACTGGGTGCAAGGCTAGGATATATCCTCTTTTACGACCCCAATACAACCTGGTACCTGACCCATCCGTGGCAGATATTCAACCCCTTTCATGACGGAAAGTTTATCGGCATACGGGGTATGAGTTTTCACGGCGCGCTGCTGGGATTTTTGATCGCTTCGACACTCTTTTCCAGAAAATACAAGATCAACCAGTGGTTTCTGCTCGACATCGCCGCCATCGCTATTCCCGCCGGGTATGTATTCGGTCGCATAGGAAACTTTTTCAATCAGGAACTTGTCGGACGTGTGACTGACGTGCCGTGGGGTATCTACGTGGACGGCGTACTGAGACACCCTTCCCAGCTGTATGAAGCACTTCTGGAAGGACCGTTGCTCTTTTTGATCCTCTACCTCTACCGCAAACACAAACGTTTTCACGGAGAGTTGATCTCCCTCTATCTCATCCTCTACGGCGTTGCGCGTTTTACGGCAGAGTTTTTCAGGCAACCCGATCCACAACTGGGTTTTGTCTGCTGCGGATGGATGACAAGAGGACAGGAGTTCTGTCTCTTCATGATCGCACTGGGTCTTGGGCTCTATTTTTACTTTAAAAAATATGGAGACAGCGCTATAACCACCCCGTAGCGCACCCCTTTGGCGACCAGCACCCAAAGCAAAAATTTAAAAAACGCATACCTTGCCGCACCGGCGATCAGGGTTATAGGATCGCCGATCACCGGCATCCATGAAAGCAGCAGTGCCCAG
>QNZT01000118.1 GCA_003978455.1 Sulfurospirillum sp. | reverse complement strand
GATGGCACGGTTTCGGAAACTGCTGATAATCGCCGCGATGATCGCCAGATCGGCAGCCGTCTCACCGATCTTGATACCGCCTGCGATGTTGATAAAGACATCGTACTCGTTGAAGGGGAGGTCGAGTTTTCGCTCCAGCAGTGCCAGCAGCATCGTCAGACGGTTGAGTTCGTAACCGGTAGCGCTGCGTTTGGGGTTGGGATAGCCGCTTTGTGCGACCAGTGCCTGCACTTCGAGGACGATTGGACGGCTCCCCTCCATCAGTACCGTGATCGCCGAACCGATTCCCGCTTCGCCGCGTGTAAAGAACTTTTTGGAGATATCCTTGGCACTGACGAGCCCCTCTTTGCTCATCTCAAATATCGCCACTTCGCTGGTGGAGCCGAAACGGTTTTTGATCCCGCGCAGCATCCGTAGTTCCCGGTTGGCGTCTCCCTCGAAATAGAGTACCGTATCGACCATATGCTCCAGCACGCGCGGACCTGCGATCGATCCCTCTTTGGTGATGTGTCCGATGATAAAAATCGCCACATCATGCTCCTTGCCGTAGCGCATCAGTTCGAAGGTGATCTCCCGCACCTGCGAGACACTGCCCGGTGCGGATGTCACTTTTTCGGAGTAGAGTGTCTGGATAGAGTCGATGATGAGTACCTCGAAATCGTCGCGGTAGAGTTCTGCAAAAACATCTTCGAGTTTGATTTCGGAAAGCAGATAGAGTCTCTCTTCGTTGGCATCGAGGCGGTTTGCGCGTATCTTGATCTGTCCCAGAGACTCTTCGCCGCTGACATAGAGTACCTTTTTGCCCGCTTTGGCGAGATTGCCGCCGATTTTGAGCAGGAGGGTCGATTTTCCGACACCCGGACTGCCGCCGATGAGTGTCAGTGATCCCGGTACGATACCCCCGCCCAGAACCAGATCGAGTTCGTCGTCGTTGGAGGAGAAACGAAAATGCCTCTCCTCTTTGATATCGGTGATCGGGAGGGCTTTCGCTTTTGTCTGTGATTTGGAAGTGCTGTTTTTGAGTACTTCCTGTTGCTGTGAAGTGAGTTCGAGAAACTCATCCCATGCACCGCAGTTTGGACATTTTCCGAGCCATTTGCCGCTCTGGTAGCCGCATGCCTGGCACTCAAAGAGCTGTCGTTTTTTAGCCAAGAAAAACCTCTTTACGCTTCGGTAAAGATCTCATCGAGAAGGGCATCGACAAACTGCTCTTTATCGAAAGGGATCAGATTGGCTTTGCCTTCGCCCACACCCAGGTAGAGGATCGGTTTTTGTATCTCTTTTGCGATAGAGAAGATCGCACCGCCTTTGGCGGTTCCGTCGAGTTTGGTGACGATCAGTGCATCGATACCGATCATCTCATGAAATGCATGTGCTTGTGCGATGGCTGAGTTCCCCTGTGTGCCGTCGAGCACGAGTGTTTTACGGTCGGGTGCGCCGCTTTTGGCTTTGTCGCAGATACGTACGATCTTCTGCAACTCTTTGGCGAGATTGGATTGTGTATGCAGTCTGCCTGCTGTGTCGATGAGTATATGATCGAGACCTTTCGCTTTTGCGGAAGTGATCGTATCGAAAGCGACTGCGGAGGGATCGTGCCCCTGTCTGGTAGCGACAATCGGTACATCGATACGTTCCGCCCACTTTTTGAGCTGCTCTATCGCGGCGGCGCGAAATGTATCGGCAGCACCGAGCATAACACTTTTGCCTTCTGTTTTATACCGAAATGCCAGCTTGCCTATGGTCGTGGTTTTGCCGGCACCGTTGACACCGAAGATCAGTTCGACAAAGGGTTTGTCTGTCGTCTCCTCCTCTGCCGGTGCTTCTATAAAATAGCTCAGCAATATTTTTCGCAGCGGTTCACGTTTGACCTTATCCGATGGCGGTAAATAGTAGATGATCTCCTCGACCGTCTCATAGGCGACATCAGCTTCAAGGAGTATCTCTTCGAGCATCTCTTTGGAGACAGTAGCCTCCTTTTGGGGTGCTACACTGCGTATCGCTTCTGCTGTCTTTTTAAAAAATCCAAACATCGGCTATTTCTTTGTCAGTGCTCTCTGAATATCGGCTTCGATCATCTCCTGAGGAACAGCACCGACGTAGTGTGTAAAGTAGTCACCGTTTTTATCGTACATCACCATGGTAGGCAGACTTCTGATACCTCCCAGTGCATCGGCAAGTGCAAAGTTCGCGGGAGAGTTGGCTACCGGATAGTTGATGCCCATATTCTCTTCGAATTGCTGGATTTCCAGGTCGTCCTTGTTCTCTTCCATAAGGATACCGATGATCTGTACTTTCCCTTTATAGGCGTTTTGAATATCGTTCAGATGGGGTATCTCCGCACGGCACGGCGGACACCATGTGGCAAAGAAATCGAGTATGACGATTTTGCCTTCGTACCCTTTAAAGATGATCCCTTTGGGGGTAGCCGTCAGCAATATCTCTTCACCGTTTGTGGTGTGAAGCGTGATGGTACTGGGTGCTTCTTTCTCTTTCGCTTCACTCTGTGCAGACTTTTGTGACACACTACTTCGTGTCTCGTTCTGCTGCTGCTCCTTTTTGCGTTCACAACCGCCGAAAAGCAGCAGAAAACCAAGAAGTGATACAATAGCAATTTTACTCAACATGTAAATCCTTAATATGTTAAAATGAAAGCTGTATTGTATCATTGTTTGAAGACAAAACAGCTTTTATTACAATATATAAAAGCAAATTATAGTGAACCGGGACTTAGATTTTGGATAAAAAAACTTTTCGAAGGCTCTGTATGGCAAAATTGCGTCGTCATGAAGAGCGCTTGCCATATATGAATGACAAAAAAGCCGCTTTGCGTATCGAAGCGATTATCGATGCAAAAAAACCGCGCTCATTACTCTTTTATATGCCGATGCCTATTGAAGTTGATTTGCGAAACCTGATGCAGAAAATGCGCAAAAGATATAAAATATTTGTTCCTTTTATAGTGAAAGAAAGTTTCAAGATGGTAAACTATCGTTTGCCTTTGAGACGGAACAGTTATAAGATTTACGAACCGCCGCAAAGCCGCCTGAAGATAAAAGATGTAGATATGATTATCGTTCCTGTCGTAGGGGTTGACGGAGCGTGTAAACGGGTAGGGTTTGGCAAGGGCATGTATGACAGATACTTTCAAAAGCTTAAAAAACGTCCTGTTGTCGTGTTTGTACAACGGGTGAAGTGCGCTACACATGAGATTGTCACTGATGATTATGACATTATGGCGGATTTTTATGTAACCCCTAAAGAGACTTTATACAGAGGTAGAAACTATGATAACAGAAATCGCACTCGCAGTGGCAGGCGTTGTCGCCGGTGCAGGCGTTACCGCGCTGATCACAAACAGAGCACATAATGCGAAACTGAGTCTTTTCCTCGATCAGGCAAAGGCCAAAGCAAACATTATCGAACATGAAGCGGAAAAACTGCTTCAGGATGCCCGTATCAAAGCAAAAGACCTTGAACTTGATGCGAAAAACAGTTATGAAGAGAAGAAGCAGAAACTGCTTGCCGAGTATGAGAAACGTTTTGCACAGCTGGAGCAGAAAGAGCAGGATGTCCATACACTTTTCAAAGATGAACTCAAAAACATTATGTCCGAAAAAGAGGATGTCAAAAAAGAGAAACTCTCGCTTCAGGAGTACCGTGAAGAGTTGCAAAAAAGAGAGATAGAGCTTCAGACCAAACTCGAGGATGCCGACAAACTGATCGAACGTTCCGCAGGTATGACAAGGGATGAAGCGAAAGAGATTGTTCTCAAACGCGCCGAAGAGAATGCCCGGGCACAGATTGCGCATATCGTACGCAAATATGAGCAGGAAGCAAAAAACAAAGCGAAGAAAAACGCCAACTACATCCTTGCACAGGCGACGACACGCTTTGCCGGAGAGTTTGCCGCGGAGCGTCTGATCAACACCGTCAACCTTCCCAGTGACGATATCAAAGGGCGTATCATCGGTAAAGAGGGGCGCAATATCAAAGCACTGGAGATGATTTTGGGTGTCGATGTCATCATCGACGATACGCCCAATGTTATCATCCTCAGCAGTTTCAACCTCTACCGCCGTGCCATCGCGACACAGGTGATCGAAGAGTTGATCGCCGATGGACGCATACAGCCGGCACGTATCGAGGATATCTACAAAAAAGTGACTGAAGAGTTTGAGCAGAAGATCTACGATGAGGGTGAAGAGATACTGCTTGACTTCGGTATCGCCGATATGCATCCGGAGATCATCAAACTGATCGGCAAGCTGCGTTTCCGTGCTTCCTACGGACAAAACGCGCTCGGACACTCGCTGGAAGTCGCCAATCTTGCCGGTATTATCGCGGCGGAGTGCGGCGGAGATGCGAAGCTTGCACGCCGTGCCGGTATCCTTCATGATATCGGCAAAGCGATGACGCATGATTTTGAGGGGAGCCACGTCGATCTGGGTGCGGAGATATGTAAGCGTTACAACGAACATCCGGTCGTCATCAATGCCATCTACGCACACCATGGTCATGAAGAGGCGAATAGTGTTGAGTCCGCCGCAGTCTGTGCCGCCGATACACTCTCTGCCGCCAGACCGGGTGCAAGACGCGAAGTACTCGAAGCGTTTCTCAAAAGGGTGCAGGATATCGAAGATATCGCCACCTCCAAAAAGGGTGTCCGCTCCGCCTATGCGATCAATGCAGGTCGTGAGATCCGTGTCATCGCCAATGCAAAACTGATCAACGACGACGAAGCGGTACTGCTCTCCAAAGAGATCGCCAAAGAGATCGAGGAGAAGGTACAGTACCCCGGCGATATCAAAGTCAATGTCATCCGTGAACTGCGTGCGGTAGACTACGCCAGATAGGATGCAGCGCTACACTTTTTCCGATATTTTTTCGGAGATCAAAAAGTATAAAAAAGAGTTGGTGCTTGCCAACATAGTTGCGCTGCTCGCCGCGCTGGCTGTCTCTCCCGCACCGCTGCTGATGCCGCTGCTGGTCGATGAAGTGCTGCTGCACAAACCGGGCTATCTGACACAGAAGATCGATATGCTTTTCGGCGCTTCCGACCATGCATGGTTTTATGTATTGGTTGTGCTCCTTTTCACGCTGCTGCTGCGTACGCTCTACTTTGTGCTGAGTGTCATCCAGAGCTGGTACTTTACCGTTATCTCCAAAAATATCACCTACAAAATCCGCCGCGATCTGCTCGATCAGATTGCCCGCGTACATCTGCGCGAATTTGAAAATTTCGGCGGCGGGAAGATCGCTTCTCTGGCAGTGGTCGATGTCAATACCATCGATACATTTCTCTCATCGTCGATCAGCAAACTGGTGATCTCTCTCTTCATGATCATCGGTGTGTCGGTCGTGCTGTTGCTGATCCACTGGAAACTGGCACTCTTTATCCTCTTTTTCAACCCTTTTGTTATCATCCTGACGCGCAAGATCGCCAAAAAGGTTTCCAAATACAAAAAAGAGGAAAATGCGATCATCGCCACCTTCCAGGAGTCGCTCTCCGAGACGATGGAACTTTTCCGTCAGGTACGCGCCGCCAATGCCGAAGGCTACTTTTTCGGCAACCTGAAAAAGCTGGCGGAAGAGATCAGGGAGAAGGGGATCGCATTTGCCTACAAGTCCCAGATCTCCCAGAACGGCTCCTACATGATCTTTCTGGCAGGGTTTGAGATCTTCCGTGCGGCGGGGATTTTGATGGTGGCGTATTCGGATCTGAGTATCGGGCTGATGCTGGCGATTTTCGGCTACCTCTGGGTGATCGTCGCACCGATCAATCAGGTGATCTCCATCCAGTACGCCTACCACAACGCAAAAGAGGCACTCGATCGTATCAACGCGATTTTCGCACTTGAGCAGGAGCCCCGCTACCCGCACAACAAAAACCCTTTTGCACAGAAACGGACAAACAGTGTTACCGTGAAAAATGTCTCATTTGCCTATCAGAAAGAGCTTCCGGTGCTCCGAGATGTTTCGCTGGAGATTCCGGAAGGCAAAAAAGTGGCACTGGTCGGTGCCAGCGGAAACGGCAAGACGACACTCGCGCAGCTGATTGTCGGCTTTTACCAGCCCGATAGCGGTGATATCCTCTATGACGGTATCTCTTTCAGAGAGATCGGTCTGGATGTGATCCGTGCACACGTCTATCTGGTATTGCAAAGCCCGATGCTCTTCAACGAAACGATCCGTTTCAACCTCACATTCGGAAAGGATGTGCCGGATGAAAAGATCTATGAAGCGCTGGAGATCGCGCAACTCTCAGATTTCCTGAAGCAGCTTCCGGAGGGACTCGATACGCTGGTAGGTACCAACGGTGTCAAACTCTCCGGCGGTCAGCGTCAGCGTATCTCGATCGCCCGTATGATCATCAGCGATCCCAATATCGTCATCTTCGATGAGTCCACGTCCGCACTCGATGTCCGTACCGAAGAGGTGCTTTTTAAAAATCTGGAATCGTTTCTCGCAAAACGTACGACGATCATCATAGCGCACCGTCTCAGCACCATCAAAAGAGCCGACTATATTTATGTACTCGATGAAGGTAAAGTCGCTGAGGAGGGGAGACTCGAAGAGATGCTGCGGCGCGAAAACAGACTGCACACTTTTTTCAACCCATAAACGAAAGGTTTACGACAACAGATGGAAGATATTTTTCACTCACTGACAACATACGGCTATATCGCGCTTTTTCTCTACTCGCTGGGCGGGGGATTTTTCGGACTGGTAGCGGCGGGAGCGCTCAGCTATCTGGGCAAGATGGATATCGTCATCTCGATGCTGGTGGTTTTTGTCGCCAACTATCTGGGCGATATGGTGCTCTTTTATATGGCACGCTACAACAAAGAGATGATCGCACCCTACATGAAGTCCCACAGGCGCAAATTTGCCCTCTCTCATCTGCTGGTTAAAAAGTATGGTGATTTTGCCGTCTTTATCCAGAAGTTCATCTACGGCGTCAAGACACTCGTTCCCATAGCGATGGGGCTCTCCAAGTACAGCTTCGTCAAATTCGGTCTGCTCAATATCCCTGCAACGGCACTGTTCGTCCTCTTTTTCGGAGTGCTCAGCTACAAAGGCGGGGAGCATATTGTCGCGCTTTTTGGCAAACTGAAAGAGACACCGTGGATATTGCCGCTGGTGTTGGTGACGTTGATCGGCGGGTTGTGGTACTACTTTGAAAGGGTTACCAAAAAGCGGTGAAAGTGACGGTTGTCATCCCGGTATATAACCGTGCCGGGATGGTGGTGCGTGCGGTAGAGTCGGTACTTGCGCAAAGACGCAAAGCGGATCAGATCATCGTTGTCGATGACGGTTCGACGGACGACACCCCAAAAGCGCTGGCGCATTTTTCCGACAGGATAGAGCTGGTCAGACAACCCAACCGGGGTGTCTCCGCTGCCAGAAACAGGGGTATCGCACTGGCGCGAAACCGATGGATCGCTTTTTTGGATTCGGATGATGTATGGCATCCGCAAAAGCTGGCACAACAGATCGCTTTTCATGAAGCGCATCCGGATCTGCACTGGTCACATACGCTGGAGATGTGGGTACGAAACGGCGGAGAGGTTTCCCAAAAGAGGCACCATGCCAAACCGCAAGGGGAAGTTTTTTATGAGAGTCTCCCATTTTGCAAGATAGCTCCCTCGACGGTGATGATTGATCATGAAGTGTTTGAAAGGTGCGGGGTGTTCGATGAGACGCTACCGGTGTGTGAAGATTATGATCTGTGGTTGAGAATCGCGAAACGCTATCCGGTGGGGCTGGTTCATGAAGTACTGACAACCAAGTATGCGGGGCATCCGCAGCTCTCCTTTTCAGCGCATATACTTGACAGATACCGTGTTGAAGCCCTGCTGAAACATCTGCCCGATCCACTTGTTCATGAAGAGATAGTGCGCAAACTGACACTGCTTCGTACAGGTGCACAAAAGCGCGACAACCGGGAGATCCTCTCCTTTTGTACCCTGATAGAAACGCAGCTTTTACACTAGTACCTCTGTATCGTTTGTAAGGGGCTCCTTTACCAGTTGCAGCTCCGCTCTCCCTATATAGTATCCCTGTGAGTAGTCGATGCCGATCTCATTGATGATATCGAAAATCTCTCTGTTACTGACATACTCCGCCACTGTCTTTGCACCGATCTTATCGGCAAATACCTTGATCGTCTCTACTGTCTGGCGGCAAGCCGGGGAGGTGGCGATATCCATTATCAGTGAACCGTCGAGTTTAATGATGTCGGGTTGAAACTCGATGATACGGATAAAGTTTGAGAAGCCGCTTCCAAAATCGTCGATGGCGATTTTGACACCGTAACTTTTGGCGGTCTCTATGAAATTCTTGACGATCTCATAAGAGTCGGTCTCTTTGTCTTCGAGTAGTTCAAAGATCAGTTTGTCCGTGACATCCCTGTTCTGTTCCATCGCTTCGAGCAGAAACTCCCGCATAATCGGATCTTCGATATCGAGGGAGGAGAGGTTGACCGATATCTCACAATCGTACTCACGTATCTTCTTCACCACTTTTTCGATCAGAAGTTTGGTGATATAGGGGTAGAGTTTTCCCTTTTTGGCGGCTTCGAGGAAGTAGGGTTGAGGAAAGACAACGTCGTAATTTTCATCATACATACGCACCAGCGCTTCATAGCGCTTGATCTCTCCGGTTTTGTTGTTGTAGATGGGCTGGAAAAAAGGGATGATTTTGTCGTCTTTGAGCGCCTCTTTGATCACTTTGAGGATTTTGAGGTTCTCTTCGATATTTTGTTTGAGCTTGTGAATCAGTCCGTCGGAGAGCAGATACTCTTTCTTCTCATTCAGTGCGACACCTAGTATGGCATGGGCATCTTCGTAGAGTGTTTCAGCCGCTGTATCGGCATAACTCATCGTGATATTGACATAAAATTCATAGATATCGTAGGAGAAACGGCTCTTTTTGACATGTTCGATCAAGTTGGCGCAAAATGCTTCGATTCTTCTGGTCTCGAAATTGTCTGTCTCTACCAGTATCGCGTATTCGCCGTTGGCGAGATGGTAGAGTTTATGATCGGGCAACAGGGCGCTGAACTGCTTTAGTGCACCGAGAAAAATCTTGTCCAGTTTTTCTGTAATATTGCTTCCGAAAAAACTTTCGTTGAGGGTATAGTTGTCCATATAGACCAAAAAGAGCCCCGGTTTTTTTATCTCTTGCTGATGCAAATCTTTTATGAGTGCAAGTTTGTTGGGGTATCCGCTGGTAGCGTTGATCGAGGCCAGAATATACCTTTTATTGAGTCTTGCTGTTTCGATGTAGGATTTGCAGCGTGCCTTGAGTTCCAGTTTGTCGAACGACTTGTTGATAAAGTCGTTTACACCTGCTTCCAGCGCTTTGATCTTATCCTCTTTGCTCTCGAGCGATGTGATCATGAGGATCGGAATCCTTTGAATCTGGTCGATCTTCCGGATCTCACGTGTCGCTTCAAAACCGTCCATCTCCGGCATAATTGCATCCATCAGGATGATATCCGGTGTATCGGAGAGTGCTTTTTCTATCGCCTCTTTACCATCTTTCGCTTCGACGAAGGTATACCCCTCCTCCTTCAATGCCAACATAATGGTCATTCTGTTGACGGCGACATCATCAACAATTAAAATTTTTGCACTCATGCTTCTGCTCTCTCCTCTATCAGTTCATACAGTTTCTGTCCAAGTCTGTTGTAGAGGGTTCGGTAGTCGATCTCTTTTTTAAATGAGGCGGCTGATTCGATCTCTTTGGCAGTCTCGTAAATCTCCTGTAGTGTCAGGTTCGCGGCACTTCCCTTGATGGAGTGTGCTTCGGTGCGGATTGTGTCGAAATCTCCTGCTTCGATCGCTTTGTAAAGTTTTTGCATATTGTCATTGGCACTCTGCATGAACATCTCCATCAAAAGTTGCGCATCTTCTGTATCCATATCCATCTTTTGTGCAAGTTGCGCTATATCTATCATCTCTTCTCCTTTGTCATTATCTTTATCTTTGTCATTGTGGTGGTCTATAAATTTTGTAAACATTTCAAGTAACTGCGCTTTGTTGACCGGTTTGGTCAGGTATTCGTCCATGCCCGCCGCGATAAAGCGTTCTCTGTCCCCTTTGAGGGCATTGGCAGTGAGTGCGATGATCGGTGTGTGTGGCAGACCTTTGCTCTTTTCGATATCGAGAATCACTCTGGTCGCTTCGATACCGTTCATGTTGGGCATATTTTCATCCATCAGGATAAGATCGTATCGACTCTTCTCAAATGCTTTGACAGCTTCAAGACCGTCACTGGCGATATCAAACACCAAATCGAATTTTTTGAGCAGGAGCGTCATATACATCTGATTTGCTTTGTTGTCCTCTACCAGAAGTACCTTTTTCCCTGCAAGTCTGGAAGCGTCGATTTTGGGCATCGATGTACGGTTTTTGTACTCTCCGACCTCTACTGGTATCGAGAAGAAAAAGCGTGTCAGTACACCTGGATTGCTGTAGAGTTTCAGTTCCCCTCCGAGCATCTGTACCAGTCTGCTGGAGATCGAGAGCCCGAGTCCTGTCCCGCCGTATTTGCGTGTGGTGGAGTTTTCCGCCTGAGAAAAGGCTTTGAAAATATCCCGCTGTTTCCCTTCTGGGATACCGATACCGTTGTCCTCCACGGCGACATTGAGTTTTCCGTTTTGGTACTCGATATAGAGATCGACCCGTCCGTTTTTTCTGGAAAATTTGATCGCGTTGGAGAGGAGGTTGGAGATCACCTGTTTGATACGAAGCGGATCGCTTACCAGCGCACTTGGTATCGTATTGTGATCCATGTGGAGTGTGAGGGAGATGTTCTTCTCCGAGGCTTTGGCACGGAAGAGGTCGGCGAGGGTATTGAACTCGTCATAGGTATTGAAGTTGATCTTTTCGATAAAGAGTTTGCCGCTTTCGATTTTACTGAAATCGAGAATGTCGTTGATAACCCCCAGCAGGGCATTGGAGGAGTTTTGGATAGTGTGGATATACTTCAGCTTTTCGGGATCTTCCTCCTTCTCTTTGAGCAGATCGATAAACCCAAGGATCGCATTGAGCGGGGTGCGTATTTCATGAGACATATTTGCCAGAAAGTCTGACTTTGCCTGGTTCGCTCCTTTTGCTTTTTCCGCCTGTTCCTGCGCCTCTTTTTGCGCGATTTCGATTTTTTTGCTGTATGTGAGGATCTGGTTGCTGATCAGATGGCTGACATAGAGGAAAAATATAATCACCATAGAGATGGCGATAAACTGGTATCCCGCATAGTAGAGTACTTTTTTGTCCAGATCTTTGTTGATGATCTCAATTTGGTGAAATGTTTTATCCAGAACCTGGCTGTTGATCTTTTTCATCTCTTTGATCATGTAGATCACTTCGGAGATATATGATGTTTTGTCCATCTTCATCTTTTTCTCGAAATTTTTCAAAGAGAGTTTGAAAAGGAGTATATACTGTTTCAGGTTTCGGATATTTTTTGTGGTATAGGTGTCAAACTCCCTGTTATCACTGATTTTCTCCATGGGGATCTCTTCGAGTTTTTTGAGATTTTCGGCAAGCTGTATGATCTTATCGTTGATCTTCTCCCTGAAATAGAGTTTGCTTTTGGTATTTGCGCTTACGACAGAGATATCGGAGATATCCTCCTGTAGATTGGTCAGGATAGAGGCGATGGCGATTTCGGTATTTTTCTTCTTTTCAAGGATCTTGGTCTGGCTGTAGAGGTTCTCTATCATGTTGTTAAATATATAGTTCAAACCGATCACAACCAGCAGACCCATTAAAAAAAGACGTGTCAGAAGTTGCAGATTTTTATAGGTCTGGTTTTTCTGATCACCCTGTATTCGTTTTGCCATATATTGTCCTGTGTAAGCTTTCTGAGAACTATATCGGCAGGAATGTAAATTAGATAAATATCAATTTTTCAATGGTGGTGTTCTTGCGCAAACTCCCTGGAGAAACTTGTTTTGTTGAGTGAGATGATCAACACCAGTGCAAATGCGTAAAGTATCGTCGAGAGCAAAATCACACCGACGACGATCGCTTCGAACATCTCCCTGTGGGCAAAGTTTTCAGGCAGCATCTGGAGCATCACGATCGAGAGCCCGCCCTTGATACCTGCAAACAGCAGCACACTCCACCACCTGAAAGAGATATCGGTCATATCTTTGCGTCTGTTGGAGAGGAGGGCAAAAAGCGCCATCATCAAAGCGCGTATCAGGGTGGTGATGGCAAACATCCAGAGGATCTCCCTGCTGTATTTGATCAGCAGATCGATATGGACGATGCTTGCCATAGAGATAAAGAGAAACGCGTTTGCCAGAAGCGCCAGCACGCCGATATATTGCATATTGAGTTTGTGTTGCTCGATCTCGGTGATATCCGATCCCAGACGCCGGGTGATCCCGCTCATGAAACGGCGGGAGAAGATCTTTTTGCTTTTGTTGGTGCGGTCGAGGATACGCTTGCTTTTGCGCATCCTGCGGTCGATCGCTCTGAGGGATTTCTGGGTGATAGTATTGAGTGTGATGATCGCGACGATGACCGCCAGAAGACCCGATACATGAAAGTGTTCGGCAATCTCGAAACTTCCGTATGCCGTCAGCAGGATCACCACCAGTTCACTCATACCGTTCTCCGTCGTGCGCATCAGTTGAATACCAACAAATCCGACGATCAAACCGATCACTATGGAGAGTAGCAGTACTTTCAGCGAAACGAAGGCGATCTCAGTTGGACCGATATCTGCACCCTGCATCATCGGCAATGCGATGAAACTAAAGATGATCAGTGCCGTCGCATCGTTGAAAAGTGACTCGCCTTCTGCAAGAATCTTCAATCTGTGCGGTACTTTGAAACTCGAAAATACCGAGACGACAGAGACGGGATCGGTCGCCAGAACCATGGCGAAGAGGGCGACCACCGCACCGACACCCAGACCGTAGTTGCTGAAAAAGAGCTCTTCGACCCAGTAGCCGAAAAGGAGTGAAAGCACCACCGCGACCACAGCGAGAAAAATCAGACTCAGTGCATTTTTCTTCAGATCCTTCAGATCGAGTTGCAAGGCATCGGAGGTGATGAGTATGGGGATCAGAAAGAGCACCAGTTCGGCAAAGTTCTCCTGTGAAAAGATACGCAGGTGCGGGAAGATATAAAAGGATGTGTAACTTAAAAGCAGCAGTGAAACGGGGGAGGGGATCTTGAAATATTTCTGTATCTCTATCGATAAGAAGAGTACTGTCAGTAGCAGTAGTAATTCGGGTATCATATATGCTCCTTCTTAAAAAAACATAATAATACCCGAATTTATGTTAAGGTCTGAGGATATTCCCTACACCCACACCTACATCGATACCGCCGATATTGACCGTTTTGCTGGCACCGATGCTGGCGTACGGTGTACTGATACAACCGTTCAGAAAAAGTGCCGCTACAAGGATAATAAGGTACTTCATGATATCTCCTTTACCGTTTTTATCCATTGTAGCATAAAATCGTGAAGCGATTGTTATCGGGTGATAAGACGTGCATTGATCGGTTGTACCGGTCGGTTGTTCGGGTGTCCGATCTCATTGAAAAAACGCTCGATCTGCGCTTTGGAAGCGGTGACCGGCTTTTTGAACACTACCCAGACGACCCCTTCGCTGCACGGCGGTGTGGTCAGTGAGCCGTTGTAGCGGTAGTAGTCCACATCCATCGGCATCAGCGCGGAAGCGTTTGCGGGACGTTTGAGTGGGAGATCCTGTCCCTGTACAGGTGAGAGGGATTCGAGAATCTTGTTGAGTTCGGGATTTTCCGCACCCTCTTTGAAAAAGAGCGCCAGTACGGCAAGATTGCCTTTATCGTCGGCATGTACAAAGTGCGCTTCCATCGGAAAGTGTTTTCCCTCAAGCGTGTTTTCGCTCGGTGTGTGGAAGTGGAACTGTTTCAGTGCAAAAGTATGTCCGTCGATGATGACAAAACTGCCAGGGCGGTAGTTGACCTGTACGGCGTGCCCGTTGAAGATGACATCGTCGCCTCCGACAAAGTAGCGAAACTGGATGTGCTTCTTCTCGATCGCGCGGGTATCGGTGATATCCACGGGAGACTGGTTTTTCCCCTCTTTGCACATATGAAACTTCGGTTCGAGATCACCCCAGTGCAGTGGTCCGTACTCCCCTTCATACCCCCAGTGGTGGGTGGCGTGTGCCGTGTGTACTTCATGTACTTTTTTGACTTCGTGCTGTTTGGGTGCACAGCCTGTCAGAGCGACTGCCAGCCCCAGAGATGCCAACAGGATATTTCTCTTCATTCCTGACTCCTTGATAAAATTTCAGACTTTGCGCAAAACTGAGCCGCTTCGTGTATGCGGGGAGTTTTGTGAAAAGCCTGTTTACTATGATAACAAAAACCCTTTTACAACTTTCTATGCTATAATCTCCCGATGCAAAGCCTGATAAAAGTGACCGAACTGCTCGAATCCCGCAATATCTTCCTGACCGGCGGCGCCGGTGTCGGCAAAAGCTACCTGACCAAAGAGGTGATCGCCTGGTACCAGAAAGAGTATCAGGGAGTCATCGTACTGGGATCGACCGGTATCTCCGCGGTAAATGTCGGCGGTCAGACGATCCACAGCTTTTTTGTCTTCGGCATCTCCAAAAACCTCGAAGAGTTGAGTGCAAACGATCGCTACAACCGCAGCCGCATCAAAGAGCTCTGCAAGATACTCAAAAGCACCGACCTGATCATCATCGACGAGATTTCGATGGTCAGCGCCGACTTGATGGAGATGATCCTCTACCGCTTCCGCCAGTGCGGGTATGACGGCAAACTGATGGTCGTCGGGGATTTTTACCAGCTCCCTCCTGTCCAAAAAGGCGCCAGACAACCCGCACAGGGGATCTTTGACCAGGGAGTCTATGCGTTTGAGAGCAGTGCGTGGGAGACCTTTGATTTTGTGACGGTGGAGCTGACAAAGATCAAACGCACCACCAACACAGACTTCATGAAGATACTCGAAAAGATCCGTATCGGCGAAGCAGATGAAGCGGTATTTCACTACCTCCAGTCACTGCGAGGAAACGATTTTCCCGGCGAAAACGATGCGACGGTGCTTTTCGGCACCAATGCGCAGGCAGACAGACTCAACCTCCAGAAAGTGGCGGCGGTCAAACGGCAGGAGATCGATCTGCCCGCCATCCTCAAAGTGAAAGACCCCTCGGTCGATGCCAGACGGATCGAGAGCTGGAAAAAGAACCTCCCCATCATCGACAACCTCAAACTCAAAGAGGGCATCCCCGTCATCTTTACCACCAACAAATGGGGCAGTTACCACAACGGCGAACGGGCGGTGGTGGAGCATATCGACAAAGATGCAGTCGTCGTCGAAAAGAAGGGGCGTCTGGTCAAAGTGGATCGTTTCTCGTTTGAGCTCTCCAGACCCGGACTCGCCGCCGACGGGATGCTCGAAAACGACACCATCGCCACCCTCGAACAGTTCCCGCTGCGCCCCGCCTACGCCATCACCATCCACAAATCACAGGGGATGAGTATCGAAAAACTGATCTGCAACGTCGATACCATCTTTGCCGACAGCCAGTTCTACGTCGCACTCTCCCGCGCCACCGACCCCGCATCTCTGAAGATCAGCTACACACGCAACGACTTTCAAAACTACCTGCAACGCGCAGTCACGGTAAGTGAGAGGGTGAAACGCTTTTATGCGGAAAATGAAAGCATCGTGATCGACTGAGTTTTAAAGCGTGATCTTCCTCGCCAGTGTCATCGCAAATCCCTTCTCGTAGTATGCCGCTTCGTTGATAAAAAGGGTATAGAGCGGCTCTTCACCTTCATAGCGGATCACTGTGCCGTCGAGTTTTCGGAAGAGGGGGTCTCCCTGTTTGATCAGGGTAAAGTCCTGATCCTGGCGCGCTTCATGTACCATCCCGTCCAGATCGCCGTTTGCGTCTCGCGGATAGTCGATGAGTCCGACGTGGTCATATACGGTCACTTTTTGTGCTGTTTCCGGCACAGCTTCTCCGCTGTTTCGTCTCTCAAAGAAGTCCAGCAGGTGATAGACCAGCGCTTCGGTCTTCATGAAGAGGTCGCTGCGCAGTACCCCCTGCGGTACCGGACCCACTTCGATAGCGAAGCCGTTCGGCGCGATCGAGTCGACAAAAGCATCCTCCTCATCCCCTCTCCACCGATAGACTTTCAGCTCCGGCACTTTTGCGCAGAGATAGCGCACTGCTTCCCATGTGAGGGGCGAGTCGGAACTGACCACCAGTGAGAGACCCATATTTGCCGTCGTGGAGTGCAGGTCGAGGATAAAATCGACCGCAGTTTGCTCTGCACCTTTGGGACCGAGCAGGGCATTGAGTTCACAGGCGCGTTTGGCTTCATAGTGGTTCGGGGGATTTTCCAGATCGGCAGTGGCGAAGGAGCGGTTGAGGTCACGGTCGATGTATCGCCTGCACGCTTTGATCGCTTCGGGATTGGTGTGGAGCGTGAGGGTTTCAAAGCTCTCTCTTTGGACAAGTTCAGGATTTTGCTGCCACTTTTTGACGAGATAGACACCGGTCAGTTCATTGCCGTGCGTTCCTCCGGTGACGGCGACACGACGGATCATCTCCGGTCCTTCATCTTTTGGTGAATCTCCTTTGCGACATCTTCGGGAGTACGGTTTTCGACATCGATGATGAGATCGGCTACCTCTCTGTACTCCTTCTCCCGCTCTTCGTAGATCGCTTTTGCCTTTTCGGGTGTGGAGAAGAGGGGGCGTTTGGCAAGTTTGTTTTTGGCGTTGGGGTGCTCTTTGATCCGCTTGAGGATCGCTTCGAAACTGCTGTCCAGCAGTACCACCGTACCGATCTCATGAAGCTGTTTCTGCCTGAAAAAACCGCCTCCGGTGGAGATGACGGCGTTTTGGACATTTTCCGCCAGCCACGCCGCGGTTTTTCGCTCCAGATCGCGGAAGTAGGGCTCCCCGTCGGTCTCAAATATCTTTTTGATCTTGCGGTTCTCCAGACTCTCGATCAGATCATCCGTGTCGATCGCATAGTAGTCGTAGTTTTTGGCAAGTGCCCGCGCGACGGTACCTTTGCCCACACCCATAAACCCTATCAGTATGATATTTTTCATCTCATGAACTCCTCTTTTGTCCTGATCGGCGTTGCACTTTCATCACTCAAAATCCTCATCGCTCTTTTTCTTTTTCGCTTCGATGATCACCTGCGTACCGGTAAAGTCGAAGT
>QNZT01000184.1 GCA_003978455.1 Sulfurospirillum sp. | reverse complement strand
CTTCGGCAAACTGTCTCGTACCGCCTTCAAAATGGTACACCTCCTCTTTGCCGATACGGTTGTCTTTAAAAGTGATCGATATTTTCGGATTGAGATAGGCAAGCTCTTTAAAACGTTTTGCAAGGATCTCATAACTGAATTCCGTCACTTCAAAGATAGAGTCATCAGGCCAAAACTCCACGGTCGTACCGGTTCTGTTGGTGGTACCCACCTCCTCAAGCGGCATCACGGGGATACCTTTTTCAAACTCCTGATAATACTTCTTCCCCTGACGGTTGATCTTCAAAATCAATTTTTTGGAAAGCGCATTGACAACGGAGACACCCACACCATGCAGACCACCGGAGACTTTGTAGGTATCTTTGTCAAATTTACCGCCGGCATGGAGTACTGTCAAAACAACCGTAGCAGCGGAAATTTTCTCTGTCGGGTGTATATCCACCGGAATACCCCGACCGTTATCGGAGATAATCGCAGAACCTTCCTGTGTGATCTCTACGGTGATTTTATCACAGTAGCCCGCCATCGCCTCATCGATAGAGTTATCCACCACTTCATAGATCATATGATGCAAACCGCTGATATTGGTATCACCGATATACATACCCGGACGTTTTCGTACCGCTTCGAGTCCCTTGAGAACTTTAATATTACTTGCGCCGTAATCTTTTTGCATAATTTTCCTCTTTTGCTGTTTTATAATGCTATAACATAATCGGCATTACAACTGTTATAAAATTTTCACTTTTCAGTGTAAATGGTAAAGTTGCGTCATTATAGCTAAGTTTAAATTCATTTTGCTCTACTTGCGTTAAAAAGTCTAAAATATAACGACTATTAACCGCAAGAACGATCTCTTCATCAACGGTTGCATCATAGGGCATCTCCGTTTTAGCTTCAATATTATCTTCATTCAGACTCTCAAACAAAATAGCGCCCGGGACAAATTTGAGTTTAACTTCCTGTGAGATTGTGGCAATCTGTTTGATATGGTTGATCATCTGATCTCTGTTGATGGAAAATTCCAGTTTATACTCGTTGGGGATGATCCTCTGGTAATCGGGATACTTCCCGTTAATCAACTTGGTAAAAAAGACAAAATTTTCAGACCGTATCAGCAAGGTATTCTCATCGTAAAAGATTTCCATTTCATCGAAAAAGAGTTTTTGTATTTCACTGATTGCTTTTTTGGGGATAATAAGTGCAAGATTGTTTTCTATATGCTTTTCAAGCGTTACTACTGCGAGTCGTCTCGTATCGGTTGCGACGAAGTGAATTTTATCCTCTTTCAGATCGATCAGGGCACCGTTTAATTCATATTTTGGATTATTGGTGTCAATTGCAGGTGAAATCTTTTTGACAGAGTGCAGAAACTGTATCGGTTCTATCTCAAATTTGGCTTTGGTATCCACTTCAGGAAAATCAGGATATTCGCTGGCATTGAACATAGGCAATTTAAATTTGGATTTCACTTGTTCTATATGCAGAAAGTTCTCTTCTGTTTTGAGTACAACATCTTCATCTTTTAAAATCTTTACAATATCTAAAAGCTTTTTTCCGTTTGCTGTTGCAAGACCGGGTTGTTCGGTAGTGATATTTTGAGAATGCATCGTAATACCTATTTCAAAGTCAGTAGCTTTCACTTCTAACTGCTCTTCTGTAGCTGCTAACAGGATATGGGAAGTAATAGATGATGCATCTTTTTTTTCCAGAAAGCTTTGTGCGGTTATCAAGATATGTTCGAGAACATTCTTATTGACTTTGAGAATCATATTGTCACCCCTTTATTTATTATTATTTTAGAAACAGTAGTAGTATCGCGTGAATAGGTGAATAAGCTTTCAAATAGCGATACTACCGTTGTTTTGAGACTGTTGAATTTTTTGTTTTTATTCACATTGATTCACCTGAATTCATTTTAGTTGACGTTATTTTGCTTTTTAACTCTTCGACTTTCACTTTAAAATTTTCGTCATTTTGCAGCAGTTCGTTGATTTTTCGCATAGCATGTGAAACAGCTGTATGATCCTTCAATCCGAAAAATTCTGCAAGATCTTTCATTTTGTTTTCCGGTGTCAGTGTCTTTGCCAGATAGATACCGATCCTTCTTGCCTCAACAATCGGTTGGGCACGTTTCTTTGATTTAATATCGGATGGTTTGATATTTAATTCACGTGCAATCACCCTGATAATATCGTCGAGTGTGATATTGACAGTACGCTCTTTGATCAGATCTTTCATCACTTCTGTAGCAAAATCGATGGTGATTTTTTTTGAAAGCATGCTGGCATGGGCGTTGAGAATGATAATGGCACTCTCGATTTCGCGGATGTTATCTTCCATATGGGCAGCGATATAGTTGATAACATCATCATCCAGGTGAATATTGTCGAGCTCACACTTCTTTTTGATAATAGATATCTTTGTCTCAAGCCCAGGGGGTTGCACATCTGCCATCAAACCCCATTCGAAGCGTGTGGTCAGACGCTCTTCAAAACCTGCAATTTTTTTAGGCGGTTTGTCGGAAGTGAGCACAATCTGCTTATGTAGGCGGTGCAATTCATTAAAAGTGTGAAAAAACTCCTCCTGTGTCTGCTCTTTGTTACTCAGAAACTGGATATCGTCAATAAGTAGAAAGTCACATTGGCGGTATTTTTTGCGAAAACGCTCCATAGTGTGGTTTCGCAGGTTATAGAGAAAATCGTTGAGAAACTGTTCACTGGTCGTGTAGATGACAGTAGCACCGTGATTGATCGCATAATTTCCGATTGCCTGAATCAGATGTGTTTTACCAAGACCGCTTCCGCCATAGATGAAAAGAGGGTTGTATTGCTGACCGGGGTTGATAGCAGTAGATTGTGCGGCTCCAAATGCCAGCTGATTGGATGTGCCGACGATAAAATTTTCAAATGTATATGAACTGTTTAAGATTGTAGAAGGACCCGGTTGTGGATTTTTCGGAGGGGTAGTTCCCGATTTTTTCACCGGTGGTGTGAATAATTTGTGCTCTATAGTCACAGTCGGTTTTTGACCTGTCAAAGATTCATAGATGTCTGCAATTTTGTTGGCATATTTTGTCTGAATCCATCCTACAAGAAGTTTGTTTGGTGCCGTAAATACGATATGGTCGGAGGTAGAGTTGTTTTCATCAAAGTGGAGGGCATTGATATATTTTTTGTACTCGTCGGGAGGTATTTCACTTTTCAGGAGGTTTAGAACTTGATCCGACAACAATAGACACCTCCTTTATTCACATGAAATGTTTGAATGTGAATATTTTAGCAAAAATAATTTAAAATATGAGAGTGATGACCATGTTACGGTCTTTTTGGAAAGTGTGAATAAAAATTTCTTCAAAAATATTCATCTCCTCATGTGAATAAGAAAGAGGCGTTTTTTTTAAAATAAATTAAATATAACAGGCTACTTATTCACATTGTGAAAAGCTTGTGAATAAAAGATATTGAAATAAGGTGTAAAATGATTATATTGGGTATCGACCCCGGTAGTATCAACTGCGGGTATGCGATTTTAGAGAAAAATAAAAACAAAACAGTACTTTTAGAGGCGGGACTCATCAAAATCAGAACAAAAGTGCTTCAGGAGCAGATTGTGGAACTTGTAGAGGGACTCGATACCGTATTGAAGGGAAAAACCATCGATGAAGTAGCGATAGAGGATATCTTTTATGCTTACAATCCTAAAACAGTGATTAAGCTGGCTCAGTTTCGAGGTGCTTTAAGTTTAAAGGTGTTGCAGGAGATCGGAAATTTCAGTGAATATACACCGCTTCAGGTGAAAAAAGCGGTTACCGGAAACGGCAAAGCGAAAAAGGAGCAGGTCGCTTTTATGGTGAAGCGTATTTTGGGTATCAAACAGGAGATCAAACCGCTGGATATTACCGATGCTATTGCCGTTGCATTGACGCATGCACAAAGAATCAGGTAAACAAAGTATAAAAAGTGTCGATTTAGAGACAATTACACCATAGTAAAGGATTGTTTTTTATGAGAAAGATATGGATAGCATCAGCACTTCTTTTTTCGTTTGCACAGGCGGATATCTCTTATCAGGGGACTTCGGTCGGTGCACAGGCGGCAATTTTCGGAATTGGGGCAAATGTCAAAGGAAAAGTGAGTGACAACCTGGGAATCCGTGCAAGTTATGAGACATTCAGTGTCAATGACTACGAAGTGACAGACGATACGACAAAATACAATTTTGACCTGGATCTGGAAGATTTTATGCTGGTAGGGGATTATCATCCATGGAAAAGCTCTTTCAAACTCTCTGCCGGTATGATTGTCAATAACAGTGTTTTGGACGGTGACATCACGCCAAATACCAGAGGAAACGACAAAATAGAGTTTGATTTCAACAATAAACACTATTCATATAGAGTGGACGAACTGGGTTCCATTCAGACGAAAGTCGATTTTGATCCGGTAGCGCCTTATATTGGCTTTGGCTGGGATACTTCGTTTGACAAACAAAAAGGATTCGGTTTTACATTTGACATCGGTGTGGCGTATCAGGGTGCTGCACAGGCTGAGTATAAACTGAAGTACGGAGCGGCACTGGATATCGATAAAAGAATTGCGGAAGAGACGGCGAATATTCCGGATGGACCTGCAAAAACAGCCAAAATAAATGAAATCAAAACTGAAGTGGAAAGGAGACGTCAAGAGATCGAAAGTGAGATTAAGAGAGATTTAGATGATGAGATGCTCTCTTTGCAGGATGAACTTGATAAATATGAGTGGATGCCTTATATCTCCATAGGATTTAACTACAAATTTTAACGTTATATGAAGTATCCTTTTATGTGAAAAACATACAGAGGATACTTCATGAAAGTACTGGAATACTTCAGCCAACTGACACAGATACCCCACTGCTCCCACCGGAGTGAAAAACTCAAAAAATTTTTAATCGATTTTGCCCGTATGCACGGTTATGACGTTCAGACAGATGCAGCCGGCAATATCCTTGCTTCGAAAGGGGCTCCGAAACTCTGCCTTCAGGCACACTACGACATGGTTTGTGTCGGCAAAGCACCGGATATCGTACTTCATGAAGAGGATGGATGGTGGTATGCCCAAGATTCATCTCTGGGCGCGGACAACGGTATAGCGATTGCGATGATGATGGCTTTGATGGAGGAGGGCGTGGTATGTGAATATCTTTTTACAGCCGATGAAGAGGTTGGACTCATCGGTGCCAATGCATTACAGTTTCCCTTGCAAAGTCGCTATATGCTCAATCTTGACAGTGAAGATGAGGCGGAAGTCTACATCGGTTGTGCCGGAGGCGTGGATATCTTTGCACAAAAGATCTATGAAACAGTTTCTTGTGAACAAGATTTCTACGAGATCACTGTTTCTAAACTTCCCGGTGGGCACTCCGGTGTAGAGATTCATAAGGATATCCCAAATGCGATAAAACTTTTTGCCGACTACTGTGCGGATAGAGAGGTTTTGGTGTCGTTTATCGAGGGAGGAGAGCGGATTAACGCGATTCCTGTACATTGTCGTGCTATTGTCGCCAGCCGGAAGGAGCTCTCTTCGGTGAGAGATATTGATGTGAAAAAGATTTCCGGGACTTATCCTGTGATCAGAGAGTCCGAAAACCTTTTGAAACTGCTGCGAGAGATTCCCCACGGTGTACTCTCCTGGAATGAAAAACTCGATATTCCGGACAAGAGTCTCAATCTTGCGACCATATCGCTGAAAGAGGGTATATGTAAGATTGCAACATCGGCAAGGGCAATGGATCAGGAGGGTTTGCAATCCGCAGAGGAGAAGATCAAAACTTTGTTCACTTCGTTCGGATATAGTGTGAAAAGTGAGGGGAAATACCCCGCATGGGAACCGGAGGTCAATGATTTTTCCAAAATCGTATGTGAAAAGATGCAGGAGGTGTACGCTTCGTGTGCCTACAAAGCGATTCATGCGGGACTTGAGTGTGCGGTCATCTCCGATCTCTACCCGGATATCAAGATCGCATCCATCGGTCCCAATATCCGTTCTCCGCACTCCTCTCATGAAAGTGTGGAGATCGCTTCGGTGAAAAAGATATATCAGGTTGTGAAAAAGATTGTCAATGCGATATCTTAAGATCGTATGGCTGTTTCTGTTTATGATGACAGGGTGCAGTCAGAAAATAGCCAATACATGGCAAAAGAGGATTGTCGAAAGACCGCTTCATGAAGGGCGTACACTTTATGCAAATATAACCGGCAAAGGAGCACCGCTTGTGATGCTACACGGTTTTGGTGCCAGTAGCTACAGTTTCAGTAAAATTATCCCCGAATTGTCCAGATATTTTAAAATATATGCGATCGATTTAAAGGGGTTTGGCAACTCTCCAAAACCGGATGACAACCGTTACAGTGTCTATGATCAGGCGGTGCTGGTAGAGCGTTTTTTACAAAAACATCATCTCGATCATGTGATTTTGCTGGGGCACTCCTATGGCGGGGGTGTGGCACTCTCTCTGGCGCTGATGGATCCCAAACGCATTGCAAAACTGGTATTGATCGACAGTGCCAGTTATGACCAGCAGTTGCCGAAACTGATACGATGGCTGACAATACCGGTTGCGGGAAAGGTTGGATTTTATCTGCTACCGGCTTCTGTTGAAGTAAAAGAGTCCTACAAATACGCTTTTTACGACGACAAAAAGATTCCTAAAGAGATTGTCAGAGAGTATGCACACAACCTATATAAGCCCAATGCCAGAAAAGTCTATCTTCAGACGGTAGAGACACTCGTCCCCGAAGATATCCGAAAGATCTCCGCCAGATACCGACACATCAAAATACCCACTCTCATCATATGGGGAAGAGATGATATCGTGATCCGAAAAGAGAAAGCGTATAGACTCCATCACGATATTCAAAATTCAGAGTTGAAGATCATACCGCATTGCGGACATATACCTCATGAAGAGAGACCCGAAGAGGTGCTTCGGATACTCAAAAAGTTTTTATTGAAAAATTAGTTTTTCAAAACATCGTCAAAGAGATACTGATGTTCCTGCGGCAGGTGTGCATAAAGTGCTCTTGCCAGATTTTGAATCTCCCATAGTGCCGCCTTGTCACTTCGCAGAGCGATGAAATTTTGCAGGCTTCTGGCATTGATGGTCCAGGTGAGTTCTGTTTTATAGGATTCGGGAAGGCAATATTTCGCTTTGTCATTACTGATACCGCTTTTGAGTACTTTGCGCAGATTTTCCAGTGCGCTGATGCTCATCTGATCGACCATATCGATACCGGTAAATACCAGATACCTCCCCGCGCGTTCCTGATCTTCCGCTGTAAAAGGTGACTCGTTTTTGAGCTCTTTGAGTGTATAGCGGGTGGATTTTACCGAGAGTGACGCCATACGATGTCGTGCGAGCTCCTGGAGCAGAGCACGTGAAATCCCCTGTATGTAAAATGTATACACAAGATGTTCCAGTGTCGAAGCGTGTTTAAATTTATTTCCCACACGGTCGATCAGCTCTTTGTCCTTCTCTCCGCCGTTGTCGCTTTTGTCGAAGCTTTGCCAGCAGGTGCGGATGGCACCGGCACAGACAGCCAGCGGTGTATGGTGCAGTAGTGTAATTTTCATGAAGATAGTCCTAACGTCGATGTCAGGACTATTATACATCTGAAAAGCTTCATCAAATTACTGTTTCAGTTGTAAAAGTGTATTTAGCATCTGGTCGGATGTCGTGATGGTTTTGGAGTTTGCCTGAAAGCCTCTCTGTATGACGATCAGTTGTGTCAGCGAACGACTGAGGTCAACGTTTGACATCTCCAGTGAACTCGACTGTACAAATCCACGACCGCCTGCCGCAGCTTGACCGATTACCGGTTCTCCGGAGTTGGCAGTCTGGACAAAGACATTGCCCCCTTCGCTCTCCAGACCGATATTGTTGGTAAATTTCGCCATCGCTACCTGTGCCAGACCGAAAGAGCGACCGTTTGTAAAACTCCCGATCAGTGTACCGGACTGATCGATCCGGATACCGTCGATATCACCGCCTGTGTACCCATCCTGACTGATACCCGCAGTGTTGGAAGGGCTGTCAAAACTGGTCAATCCGTCAAATTTATTGGAGTGACCGAGATCGAGGATGACTGTCTGGTTTGGCGATGAACCGTTGTTGGCGGTATAGGTGATACTTGTCGGTGTATAAGAGCTCAGCGATCCGTCTGAATTGAAGATGATCTGTCCTTTTAACTCATTCGCGTTTGGCGTACCTCCGATTTCTCCTGGTTGCGGTACAGAAATCTTTATACTCCATGCAGCACCAACTTTGGTATTGTTGTTGTCATATTGGTATTCGGCTTTTCTGAATTCCATTCTGACGGTATGTTTTGATCCCAGAGAGTCAAATATATCGATACTCGAAGCATGTGTTGCGGCATTGATAACCTGTGAAGTCTTTGCTCCTGAACTCCCTGTTGTAAGTGTGCCGCTCAGGGAAGTCATGGCTTGTGTAAAAAGTTCGTTGTCCCCGCCGGCAACGCCTCCTACATTGATTTTTAAATCAGCGCCTCCTGCCGGATTTTTGATTTCAAACTTGCCCTGATCATTGATACTGACTGTTGCAGTCCCGCTTTGTTGCTGTAAAAAGTTTTCTATATCTTGCCTTAAATCCTCAACCGTGGTAAAATTATCACCGGCATTGGAACTCTGATCAAATTTGAAATCTTTGCTATTGCCGTTGACTGTAAGTGTGATGCCTTGTCCATTTTTCAGGTTAAAGGCTTTTCCTTCCGCATTGAAAAGTACATCGAAACGATCTGTGGTTTCCATGACAGACATATTTTCGATCAGATTTCCTGCATTAAGATTGGCTTTAATACTTACCTCTGAACTCGGTTTTGCCGGTGTGGTCAGTCCCGGTTTGATCTGTATGTTTTGGATAGGTGCAGAGGTGTCTATCTTTCCTGTTTCCGGGTCTCTGACCCATCCCTGTGCCACAAGTCCGTTATTTGTGACGAAGTTGCCGTCGGAGTCAAACACAAAGTCCCCGTTTCGGCTGTACTTGTAGGTGGTTCCGCCATCCTGACTGACGACAAAGAAACCGTCTCCCTGAATAGCAAGATCGGTTGATTTTCCGGTTGCCTGAACCGAACCTTGTGAAAAGATTCTGGTAACAGAGTTAACTTCGGTTCCAAGCCCTACCTGCATCGGGTTTTTACCACCGAGGTTTCCTTGCGGTGCCGTAGCGATTTTGGCTGTCTGTGAGAGCATATCCGAAAAATTGGCACGGCTATATTTAAATCCACTGGTGTTGACGTTGGCGATATTGTTACCTTCAACGTCCATTGCGATTTGGTGTGCCTGTAGACCGGAAACTCCGGCCCATAATGATCTCATCATATGATAATCCTTTTATTGTTTTTTAGTGTTTGTTACCACTCCTCACTCATGCGTAAAACAGAGCAAGTTGCGTGCCTGAAAATAGGCTGCTTAAAGTATTGAAACTTATTTTTTCATATTGATCGCATTTTGTATCAGCTGGTCGCTGGTTGTGATACTCTTGGCACTGGCGTCAAACGCTTTTTGCATTATGATCAGTTCTGTGAGCGCAGTTGCCATAGAGATATTTGCTTTCTCCAGTGCATGAGAAGAGATTGTGGCTGTGTTGATCGTATGTCCATCTTTGTCTTTATAAAAAGAGGGGACACCACTGTTGGCAGTCTGTTTGAAATAGATAGGGGAAGATTGTTCCAAACCTGCGTTGTTGCGAAAATGGTAGAGTGCGATTTTCGCAACGGGGATAGTGTCTCCGTTGTCAAATCCTGCTACGATCAATCCGTTGTCCTGTACACTATACCCTGTTAAATCACCGCCTTTTTTTCCGTTTTGGGTGACTGATTTTGCATAGTACTCCTCTCCTGAGTGGTAGGAAAAAAGACCGTCAAAACCGCTGTTTGGTTTGTTGGGATCATATATGGATCCCAGATTTAGCTTGATCTCGGAGCCGTTATTGTCAATAGATGTCAGTGAATTTGAAACCATAGCACCCCGGTCATTGAACTGGAGAACCCCCTCTTTTGTGCTGATTGTATTGTTGTCCTGATCGACAAGTGTCGCTTTGGCTTTCCAGACTGTTTTATCTATTTCTTGGGGAACCACTTTGGTAAAGTCCAAAGTCAGTGTACCAGTTGTTCCGTCACTGTTGATGATAGTAGATTGAAAACTTTCTTTGTTGGCAATTTCTATTTTACTGTTATCTTGTGTAATCTGATAGATAGGTTTGGAGTTCAGCGAACCTTTGAACGTAACCTTATCTGTCGGCACAGGTGGCATAGTGACATTCTCTTCGAGTAGGATTTTTGACTGCGCTTCCGGTGCACCGAGATCCACTGTTTTTACCGGATTATCAACGACAACTCCATCTTTGATATTGTTTGTGACGGTTCCTACCAGAAAGTTACCGACAGCATCGGTCAGATACCCTTCAGAATCCCGGTTAAAAAGCCCGGCACGTGTATAGAGATTTTCACCGTTTGGCGTTACGATACCAAACCATCCCTCACCGTTGATAGCCAGGTCAAAAGGATTCTCTGTTTTGGTAATGGAGCCTTGCTGAAAATCGACGGTAGAGGCTTGCATATGACTTCCTGTGCCTATATCATTGGCGACCGGAGTCGCAAGTGAAGAGGCAGTCATCGTCTGTGCGTAGATTGTAGAAAATTCCGGTATAGAGGTTTTAAAACCGACTTTATTGGCATTGGCTATATTGCCTGCCCAGACGTCGAGTCCAAATTGATGTGTTTTGATTCCGGATATACCGTTGTAAAATGAACTGTTCATGAAACTATACCTCCTTTTCGAAGATTTCCTGGACTTTGTCAAACGGTACAAATGCGCCGTTGAGTTTCAGATAGGTATTTTCATCTTCAAATTTGACTGATTCGATTTTATACGAACCGAATTCTCCGGAAAGTTTCACTCCGTCTGGATTGTAGTAGTTTGCGTAGATGGAGTATTTCCCCGGTTTCGCCGCTTCTCCCGCGTCAGTCAAACCATCCCACGTGTAGGAATGTTTCCCTTTGGTATCTTTAGAGAGTTCCATCACTTTGACAAGACGGTTTTTCTCATCGTATATCTCGATCTGCCCCTCTTTGATATCTTCGGCAAAATTGAGTTCAAAGTTGAGCGGCAGCGGTTTTCCTTCTGTATCCTGTTTGAGTTGTACTTTGTTTTCGAGTCTGGCGTACTTGCCGATGGAACTGACAGCGGCAAAGTTTTTATTTTGTTTGAAACTGGCGGTCATCGCTTCGAGGGCTTTGTTGGTCTTTTCCTGGGTTTCAAGTGCTGCCAGTTGGGAAGTCTGCTGCAAAATCTTATCACTGTCCATCGGACTGGTAGGGTCTTGATGCTGTAACTCGGTCAAAAGCAGTTTCATGAAGTCATCTTTGCCCAGAATAGAATCTGGATTGAGACCTGTATTGTCGAGTTTGTTTGTTGCTGATGGTGTTGTTAATGGGTTTATAGTTGCCATATCTGTTCCTTTTTGTTAAACGTATCGTGGGACGATCATCTCAAAATGATCTGTTTCATGAATCTCTTGCGATGCTTTTTCACTCTGTTTGCCTGTTTGTTTATGGTTTTGTCCTCGTCCCTGTTCTTTACTCTCACCAAAACTCATTTGTAGCCCGGTAAATCCCATATTGACCAAGGCATTTTTAAATTCGGTCTGGTTTTGCGTAAAAATAGCAATCGCAGAAGGATTAGAGTTGATAGTGACGTGGAGATTGTTGCCGCGATTTATAAGCGTTACATCCACATCACCCAGATTTCCCGGATTTAACTGCATCTTTATTTTCATAAGCGGTGCTTTGTAGTTTTCCACCTGCTCTTTAAAATCCTGAGCAAAAGTGTTGAGTGTATGTTTTAACTCTGTATGTTTGATTTTGATCTGCTGTACAGGAGTTGTTTTTGTTTCATGTGAAACAGGTGTCTGATCTTCATGAAGTGACTCCGTCTCTTCTGAAATAGATGTTATATATTCACTATCTCGATGGTTCCGGGAAGGCTCTGAAGTAGTGACAGTGATACCTCTTTTGATATTTTCCGAAGTTGTAGTTGTACCGGATATTTTGATTTGCTGTGGTGCAGTATCTTCGTTTTTATCTAAAACAAGGGTAGGTGTTTGCCTGTTTTGTATCTTCATGTGCTCTTTGGCAGTTAGGTCTTTCTCCTTTTTATGAGGTGTATTTGATTTCAGAGAATTGTTGTTGACTTCCAATACCTCTTTGATATTGTGATTTTGAAGCGTGTGTTGCAAAGGTGATTTATCGATGTGCGGTTGTGTGGCTCTTTTGTGAACGGCTATTTTTTGCGTGTTTTGATCTGGAAGAGTTTGTGGTGGTGTGACTGCTTTCTCACTTTTGATGTTTGATGTAGGAGAGGGTTTCTTTTCTGTACCTGTTTTAGATTTTTCTACATGAACAGAGTCATTTTCTTTCAAAATGATTTTGTCAGATGTTGTTTGAAGTTTCTCTCTGTGATCGGTTTTTTGAGTAGGAAGAGTGACATTTTCTTTTATATTATCGATAGTTTTGGTAGGAACTGTTACGTTTTTTGTATCTTTACTGGATGGCTGTGTGTGAGTATTGAAATGTTCTTTTTGACTTATCTTGTCAGAATTTGTCGGGGATTTCTCTTTTTGATAGTTTTGCAGACCGGAATCATCCTCTTTTGCGTTATCGATAGTTTTGATAGAAGTGTTCAACTGTTTTGTCTCAGTTGTAGGTGGTTGTATCTGACTTTTGAAATGCTCTTTCGGATGACTTTTGGTGCTGAAGTCATTTTTTTCATTTGAAAGGATGGTATCGGTTTTGGAAATGGATCTATTTTGATGAAGTATAGTTTTGGTTTGAACACTTTTTGTTTCATGAAGATCATTTTTTTGATTGATCAATAATGTCTTTAAAATATCGCTACTTCGTGCCTCTTTGACAGTGTGAAGCGTCTGCTTCTCCTCTGTTATCAGTTTAAAAATCTCTTCGCTTTTGACTGCTTTGATCATCTGCTTCGTTTTTGGATCGAGTGCTGCTTCTTCTTTGAAAAAAGTGATATTTTTGACTTTGATATGGTGCTTTTTAGCCAGATGTAAAAGATCGCCGATAGTTTTTGCTTCTCTGAACTCCTGCTGGACATCAAGATCAAGCAAAGCGGTCTTCAATGTTTGTGAATCTGTTGGAAACGCTGTCAACGGTTCGTTCGGGTGTTGTCTGAGCAATGCTACCAGTTCCAGAAGTGATTCGACGGATACCTTGTCAATCTGATGCTCTTTGAAAAGAGGCTCTTTTGCAAATGAAGAACGGATTGTCTCATTTTTTGCAATATTTTCCGGTAAATCGAGTACTTGTGCGATTAAAAAATCTCTGTTTTTACTTTTCGGTATATCATGAAGCAGATTTTCCATCAGATTTTGAAAAAAATCATGCTTCGTTTGGGTTAGATCATCTTTTGTATCCAGTATATTTTTAGGGGTAAATTTAATATCTTTGTTTTCATGAGATGATGCCAGTAAAAGTCCGTTCATATCGTGCCTTTGGGATGAAAATCTGTAGAAAATCAGAGCACTTTGTGTGCCAATTTCACTTTATCAGTATTTTTGGGTATAATCCGCGAAATTAATATGTTAGGACAGAAATGAAAGAGATTAGAAATATTGCCGTTATCGCGCACGTCGATCATGGTAAAACAACCTTGGTAGATGAACTGCTGAAACAGTCAGGGACGTTTGATGCCCATCAACAGATCGATGAACGCGTGATGGACAGCAATGATCTTGAAAAAGAGAGAGGGATTACGATCCTTTCCAAAAATACGGCGATTACCTATAAAGATTATAAAATCAATATCATAGACACCCCGGGCCACGCCGACTTTGGCGGTGAAGTTGAGCGTGTATTGAAGATGGTGGATAGTGTTCTGCTGCTGGTCGATGCACAGGAAGGGGTGATGCCTCAGACAAAATTTGTGGTGAAAAAAGCGCTTGAGCTGGGACTTCGCCCGATTGTCATTGTCAATAAAATCGACAAACCTGCGGCAGAACCGGATCGCGTGGTGGATGAGATCTTCGACCTCTTTGTAGCACTCGATGCAAACGACGAACAGCTGGAGTTCCCGGTCGTTTATGCGGCGGCGAAAAACGGATATGCCAAACTTGATCTGAATGATCCGGATGACAATATCCTTCCTATTCTTGATACGATTATCGAACATGTCCCCGCTTCGTCCGGCAGTGTGGACAATCCGCTCCAGCTTCAGATCTTTACACTCGATTATGACAACTTTGTAGGGAAAATCGGTATTGCCAGAATCTTCAATGGAAAAATCCGTAAAAATGAGAATGTGACACTTGTCAAGGCAAACGGTGAAAAGATCAATGGTCGTATCTCCAAACTGATCGGTTTTCATGGACTTGAACGTATCGATATCGATGAAGCGGTCAGCGGAGATATTATCGCTGTGGCAGGTTTTGAAGCATTGGATGTCGGGGATACACTGGCAGATCCGAACAATCCGGTAGCACTCGATCCGATGCATATTGAAGAGCCGACTATCTCGGTGGTGATGGCAGTCAACGACTCTCCGCTTGCGGGAACGGAAGGAAAATTTGTCACCTCGAACAAGATTGCCGAGAGACTGGAGTCTGAAATGCAGACCAATATTGCCATGAAGTATGAGAGTGGCGGAGAGGGTAGGTTTAAAGTTTCGGGTCGCGGTGAGTTACAGATCACGATTTTGGCGGAAAATATGAGACGGGAAGGTTTTGAGTTCTCTCTCGGGCGACCGGAGGTGATTATCAAAGAGGAGAACGGTGTCAAAATGGAACCGTTTGAGCATCTGGTTGTCGATGTTCCTGATGATTTTACCGGTGTGGTCATCGAAAAACTGGGGCGTAAAAAAGCGGAGATGAAATCGATGACCCCTACCGGCGACGGACAAACCAGAATCGAGTTTGAGATACCCGCACGCGGTTTGATCGGTTTTAGAAGTCAGTTTCTGACAGATACCAAAGGGGAAGGTGTCATGAACCACTCTTTTCTGGAGTACCGACCTCTGATGAGCGGTATCGAACACCGCATGAACGGTGCACTGGTTTCTATGGAAAACGGCGAAGCTTCCGGATTCTCTATATTCAACCTTCAGGAACGCGGTGTGATGTTCATCAAACCGCAGGATAAAGTCTATGTGGGGATGATTATCGGTGAGCACGCAAGAGCAAATGATCTGGATGTCAATCCTATCAAAGGAAAACAGCTCTCAAATGTCAGAAGTTCCGGTGCCGATGAAGCGATCAAACTGGTTCCGCCCAGAATACCTACACTCGAGAGTGCACTGGAGTGGATTGAGGATGATGAACTGGTAGAGATCACTCCCAAAAATATTCGTATCAGAAAGAGATATCTGGATCCGACAGTACGTAAACGTATGGCAAAAAAGACAAAAGAGTAGATCTCTTTGTTCTCATGAAGTATGTTTTGTAAATTTATAAAGTAGTGTTATAATAAGCGTACTTAATATTATTAAAGGAGCATAAAATATGGAATTAAATGATCTGGTACAAATGGGTACGCAACTGTTTAAAGAGAAACTGGGAGATCAGGCGGAGTCACTCGATGATAACTCGGTGATGGACGCTTTAAGCGGTCTTTTGTCCAATGAAGAGGGAAGTTTTGATATGAGCAATATTCTGTCATCGCTTAGTGACGGCAATATAGGCAGTATCATCTCATCTTGGATTGGAAGTGGTGAAAATGAAAGTATAGACGGCGGAACACTTGCCTCTATCCTTGGAAGTGACAAAATTTCAGAATTTGCGGAAAAGCTGGGAATCGATTCGGATACAGCCGCAGAGGGGCTATCTGACGTAGTACCGAATATGGTAGACAAAGCGACAGGTGACGGATCATCTATACTGGATTCTCTGGGTGGTGTCGATGGTTTGATGGATATGGCAAAAAACTTTTTCGGCAATAAATAGGTTATAGTTTAATATGAATAGGAAATTTGAGATGGTTTTACTCTTGAATTTCCCCATTCATTAATCTTTTATTAATAAATTTTCTTCTTTTTACGATATACTACAGCGCAACAAATATTAAAAAATATAATTCAGGAGAATAATAATGGCATTATATGACAGAGATTATGTCAAAAGTAAAGCTACGACACCTGTAAACGAAAGACCGTTTGCAGAAGCCACCGATGAGGGAGCTTACAGTGGTGATCTGGCGACATTTATCAAACAGACATACCAGCTTTTTGCAGGTAGTTTACTGGTAGGTGCAGCAGGGGCATATATAGGTATGGGCATCCCGGCGATACGTGAATATTACTGGGGATTTGTGATTTTGGAATTTGCCCTGATTTTCGGTATCGGATTTGCCAGAGCAAAACCGGGACTCAATCTGATCATGCTTTTTGCTTTTGCACTTGTGTCAGGATTGACTATGTCCGTACTGGTCGGACACTTTATAAATGCAGGTGCCGGAGGTGTCGTGGCAAATGCCCTGATACTGACAACCGTGGCATTTGGCGGGCTTTCGATGTTTGCAATGAATACGGAGCGTGATTTTACCACGATGGGCAAGATGCTCTTTATCACATTGATTGTGGTTGTCGTAGCAGGTCTTTTAAACGCATTTTGGTTACACAACTCGTGGATGCAGGTAGGAATTGCAGCGATTAGTGCGATTCTTTTTTCCGCATTTATTTTGTATGATACACAAAATATTATACAGGGAAATTACGGTCATCCTGTAGATGGTGCACTGGCACTCTATCTTGACTTTATTAACCTGTTTACTTCATTGCTTCAGCTCTTAGGAATCTTCGGAGATGACGATTGATACAGAGAGGGATTCTTCCCTCTCTAAACTCTATCGGCTTATCGATGCCAATCTCAACCGTCTTCGTGAAGGTATCCGTGTTTTAGAAGATATCGAGCGTTTTATCTGCGACAACAAACAGACCTCTCAACAATTAAAAGAGCTGCGCCATCAGTGCAGAGTTACCGACTACAAACTATATCTTCATGAACGCGACATCATAGGTGATGTGCTAAAAGAGACGACAGCTTCAGAATCAAAAAGAGAAGATATCGACTCTCTGAAACTATCTAACATGAAACGTGCACAGGAGAGTGCAAGGGTATTGGAAGAGGGGTTTAAACTGGTTGATCCCGTTCAGGCGGAAGTTTTTAAACAGATCCGCTATACATTATATGATATTGAAAAAAGTCTCTAATTGTAACATTCATCGTTTCACACTACCCCAGCAAAAAAAGACTTCAAACTCCAGGTACTCCAGAGGATAAGTTTTTATCAGTCTTCTTGTTTGGGTAACGTTTAATTTCCGTTTTCCTCCGCTGACACCGCTTTGTTTGATATATCGAAATTTTGAAATATTGTCCGGAAAATGCAGTTGATATCGCTTTATCTCATAGTCAAATGCAAAATATTGTTCCAGCGTTTTTAAAAGCATTTCATGAGAGGGAAGAAAGCTTTGTAGTCCTGTCATTTCATAAATAGTTTTAAATGTT